>CAYVFB010000046.1:0-24541 GCA_964450305.1 uncultured Ruminiclostridium sp. | reverse complement strand
GCTTGTGACCAGCCAGGCTTTAGCCTGCGACCAGCCGTTATATCGAGGCAGGAGAAGAGGATTTTGCAAGCAAAATCCAGCACTGTGCGACCCGTTATTCAATGCTCGCCGCCTGATTAAGGTAATCGGTACCCGCCACCACACGTTTTCCAGCCCTTAGCTGAAAATACGTTAAGGGTGGGGCGGGGGCCCATCTGGGCTTCGTTATAATTAGCATATTGACATAATATAACAAAGACAGCAATTACGCAAGTAATTACACCCGTTGATAGAGAATACACTTTTACATCGATACAGCAAATAGAGCTTCAGGCCATATTCGTTCGATTGTTATGCAGCTTTCTATAATCGCCGGGTGTTATATTCAAATACTTTTTGAAGAACCTTTGATAGCTTTGAGCGTTGTTATAACCTACCTTTTCTGAAATCTGTGAAATATTTAGAAAGGTATTGGCGAGGTATTCCTTGCTTTTTTCAATGCGGGCATTGTTTAAATAATCCGTCAGAGTTGTTCCGGTTTTCGTGCGAAATATTTTGCTCAGGTAGGAATAACTGATGTCCAGATGATCCGCAACGTCGGTAATATTCATGTCACGCATGTAATTCTCATCCAGATATTTTTTTGCCAGTTCACAATAATGACTTTCCTTTGCGTCATTTCTGCCGTATTGGCTGCATACCTGTTCCAAAATATTTTTCATAAAGGCCAGCATATGAGGAAGTGTTTCGTTTTCATTCAGGGCCTTTAATAAATTATCCCCGAGAAACTTGCTGAAGTGAAACTCATGATCCAAATCAACCATAATCCGGCCGCAAATATCCTTGATGCGAGATGCTTCTGACAGGGGCCGCAATTCATTCTCCAATTTTTCAAACAGTTTGTCAGCTTCTGTCCTATCCTGCGAAACGACAGCGCTGATAAAGGATGCCTTTATATTCAAAATGGTATCGTATATTTCATCTGAGTTCTCTGCTTTTTCAATTCTTTCCTCTGTAATGATCTCATAATTCCACCCAAGGAAATAGGCAGTTTCGATAAGCTGCAACAAGATTTGATACTGCGATAGAATCTCTTCAGCTTTTCTGATGGGTTTGCTGAGCGCGAAGTAGGCGCCCTCGTTTGTAAGCTTTATGGTGGTATCTGTCAGAACTCTTCTGACTTGTTCAGCGTCCTGCCCTTCGTGGATACGATATAAAAGCACTAAATGGTCATGACTGTTTTTGGCTAGGATTCCCTTCAGTGAAGACTGAAGATAGGTTCTTAAAACCTCCTGCAGGTTCAGTCGAAACAGCATTTCCTCTTCTGCGGGCATTTCCCTGGCTGTCATATCCAGCTTTAGCACAAGCATTTCACACAAGCCATTCCCGTTTCCATCAAACAGATAGGGATGATCTTTCATAAAATCCTTCAGGGATTGATTCCGTTCCAGAAAATTCCTGAACCCGAATGCCCGGGTGATCTCATCAAATTGCTTCAGCTTCAGCTTGGCATTGGAATTGAAGGTGTTCATCTCTGAAAAAATATGTTTCAGCAGTTCGATCTCATCATGAATGTCTTCCTTCTGCAGGGGCTTTGTTCCATTGGAAAAATCGGAATAGAGCATGTTAATAGGTTGATATAGCCGTTTTGCCATATAGATAGACACTACCAGCAGAAAAATTAAAAGCCCGATACACACGATGACGATGTATTTCTCCAGATGCTGGGATTCCTGATAGATATCCCGGGTTGAATAGGATGTGAAACAGATGATATCGCCGTAGTCGATGGCCTTTGCGTAATAAATACGGTCATTATCCCGGATAAAAGATACTTCCTGTGCATTGGGCACAAAGCCTGTATCAAATAGCAAGCCTGGATCACCATATTCACTTGTTCCCTCAATGACCTTGCCATTTGCTGCAAAAAAGAATTCCTGACTGCCTTCATTCATCTCAAAGGTATCGGAAATATCCTTGAACAGTTTATTGATACTGATATTGGCTGCCAGATAAAAATCAGGCTTTCCCTTGATGACAAGAGTAAGGACCAGGTCATTGTACTGCTTGTAAAAAGAGTCGGATCTGCTGTAAAGGGCTTCATCATTCATGGAATAACGAAGCGGAAGCTTCTGAACGCTATAGCTGTCTGTCATTTCATTCAGCCATTCTGTGTCGTAAAAGGAGTTGAAATCATAGCTGCCCGCATTTGAATTGTAAATCCTTCCGGTGGTATTGTCATAAAAATATACGGAGTGCAGCCAGTAGTATTTCTCCGCCATGGTGGCCAGCCTTTTTGAAATCATCCACAGATCGGTGGTATAGTCCTCTGATGTGGTATAGGTGCTATATTTTCTGTCTCTCATCTCAAGAGCCACTTCCAGGTTAATGGTTTTTATTCTTTGGGTGATGCCGGATGCAAGCTCGTTCATTTCGATGGTTTTTTGACGGTGAAATTCCCTCTCAGCCTGGGTGAGGATCATGTGAAACCATAAAGCACCCAAAATACAAATGGGCAACAGAACAAGAAAAACATTTGACAGGATGATCTTTAATAAATACTTACGGAAGCCAACAAATTCTCTTCCCCATTTCATTCGGCTTTTATGCTTTGTCTTCTCAAGCACAACCCTCATCTCCTGCAATTGATTACGGTGCAGCCTGGCGGCAGATGGCCGATCCTGCTTTCAGTATAGCATACAGGCAACATTTGATTCAAACAAAGCGATAAATGTACCCTTCCACAATAGAATCTGATAGTCAGGGATAGTTATTGATAGCTGTAAATCGAATCATACTCTTGTGAACACGGCCTGGCTTTTCTATAGTGGTGGTATCGAACGGAGCACCGATAAGCGGAGGCGAATATGAGAAATCAATCTGTTATAAGAACACCAGACATTAGGGCGAGTGATAAAAACCTGCTTTTTTATATTCGGAGGGATAAATGGCTTTACCTGATGATTTTGCCGGTACTGGTCTACTATATTATTTTCAAATATCTCCCGATGTATGGGCTTGTGATTGCGTTCAAGGATTATAACGTATTCAAGGGCATTGGTGCAAGCGAGTGGGTTGGTCTGGAAAATTTTTCGAAGGTGTTTTCCAGCGCTCAATTCTGGAAATCCATTCGCAATACTGTTTTATTGAATCTGTCAACGCTTGTTGTGAATTTTCCGCTAACCATTCTCGTTTCGTTATTGCTGAACGAAGTCAGATCACAAAAATTTAAAAAGACAGCACAGTCTCTGTTATACCTTCCGCACTTTATTTCATGGGTGGTAGTTTCCGGGATTGCCGTCAATCTTTTTTCCCACAATAATGGCAGTGTCAATCATATGCTGAATGCCCTGGGGATTGAGTCCACCCAATTTTTAAGCAAGAATGGATGGTGGGTTTTTACCTATGTGATCTGTAACGTCTGGAAGGAAATCGGATGGGGGACAATCATATACCTCGCTCAGATAACCAGCATTGATGAAACCCTGTATGAGGCTGCTTATATCGACGGAGCAACAAAAATGCAACGTATCTTTTATATCACGATACCTATGATAAAATCCGTAGCAGTTGTGATGCTGATCCTTTCTGTCAGTAAAATGATGAGCATAGGTCTGGATGCTCCGCTGCTTCTTGGGAACACAAAGGTGATGGAGGTGTCGGAGGTTTTAAGCACCTATATTTACCGGCTTGGCATTGTGAGGGCTCAATACAGCCTTTCAACAGTAATCGGTTTATTCCAGTCGGTTGTGAACATTATCATTCTTTTTATTGCCGACCGTTTTGTAAAGCTGATCGGTGAAGAGGGCATTCTATAGAAAGGAGACAACAGCGATGTTTACGAAAAGAAAAATAGAAAAAATCGATGAATTTACGACTGGTTCTTTGATAAATTATGTGATCCTTACCCTATTGATCATTGTTTGCGTCTATCCGTTTCTAAATGTTATAGCAACTTCCCTAAGCAGCAATCGGGCTGTTCTGTCAGGAAGTGTCACTATATATCCGATTGAGTTTACACTCAATGCCTATAAAGACATTTTACATAAAAGCCAGATTTGGTTGTCCATGAAGGTAACGGTCATTGTAACCCTTTTGGGTACCGCACTTGGATTGGTGCTGACTATTCTGGCAGCTTACGCGCTTTCCCGGAAAAGGTTGAAGGGCAAAGGGTGGATATCCGGCATTATCCTGTTTACGATGTACTTTAGCGGAGGCATTATTCCAACCTTCCTGGTTGTGAAAAACCTGGGGCTGTACAATAGTCTTGCAAGCCTCTATATTCCCAGCGCTGTCAGTGTTTTTAATTTCATTGTCATGAGAACTTTTTTTCGTGAGCTGCCTGAAAGCCTTGAAGAGGCGGCCTACCTTGATGGAGCTTCCGATATTCAGATTTTGGTAAGGGTCGTTCTGCCGCTTTCCCTGCCGATTATTGCGACTATTGGCCTGTTCTATGCTGTGGGTTACTGGAATGATTATTTCAGCGCACTGCTGTACATTCAGACACCCGAAAAGTTTACACTGCAGCTCAGACTCAGAAGCCTTCTTTTTACCGAAGAGCTGAACCAGCTTGGGGCCAGCTCGGATGGGCTTGGGAACACCGTTATGGCCGAATCGTTAAAAATGACCTGCATTGTGGTGGGCACCCTGCCGATCATCATCATTTATCCCTGGCTGCAGAAATATTTTGTGAAGGGTGTTATGCTTGGCTCAATAAAGGGTTGAATTGAGCGGGCGATCATATACACTAGAATATAATGGGAGGTATGAAATTATGAAAAGCAAAGGAAAGGTTATGGCGCTGGTGTTGCTGTTTTCAGTCCTCGTCAGCATGCTTGGCTGTACCGTGATCCCAGGTGGAAACACGGCAAACCCCCAGACAGGCCCAAACGCAACAAATGAAACAAGCGGAGCGGTTGAACAGACCAAGGGGTTCCAGACAACATTTGGGTCCAAGAACTTTAACGACGCGACGATTACAGTAGAGGTTTTTGACAGGAGCAATGCCCCTGAGGGCAGTACGGTCGTCGACAACAAATGGGTGGACTATATCAATGAAAGCATGGGTAAGGTGGGTATCAAAGTGCAATTTGTGGCAGTACCCCGCTCGGAGGAAGTAAGCAAGGTGCAGCTGATGATGGCTTCGGGCACAGGCCCGGACCTGATGCTATCCTATACCTCTGCAGTGGTTGAAGGCTTCTATAACGACGGAGGGACGGTAGACCTGGCGCCCTATATCGATGAGGCGGATCAGGCAAGAAACCTGAAGGAATACCTCGGGGAGCAGTGCCTGAATGTAGGACGAAACGCGCAAAACGAACTTTGGGGCGTTGCGGCAAGACGTTCCACCACCGCCCGGCAAAACCTCTTTATCCGAAAAGACTGGCTGGATGCGCTGGGTTTGGCGATACCAACCACGGTGGATGAATTGTACCATGTTCTTGATCAGTTTAAAAACAACAACCCCGAGGGTAAAACCAATGTGATCGCTTCCAGCTTTGCAACCTGCAACTCCGGTTATCCCGCAGGAGTGATGTCCTATGCGTTTATGAAAAGTGTTATGGATGAAACAACCTTCAATATCAATTCAGGCTCAACAACCGATTTAATATACACCGATGACGGCTTTGCAGAATACATGCGGTTTATGAACAAGCTCTATAACAACGGTCTGATAGATACCGAATATTACGTCAATAACGATTTTGGACAGACGGTGAAGGAGTATTTTGTAAACGGGCAATTAGGATGCTTTGAAGAGGGCGTGAACTACAATGTTGACAATCTTCGCGGAAGCTTGTTGCAGAACCTGAAGGCAAGCAACCCGAATGCTGAATTCATCAGCATACCGCCTGTGAAGAATGTGAATGATGGTAAGGTCTATAACAATGGCTACCCGTTGAATGGCGCTTTTGTTTTTGTTCCGAAAACCTGCAAAAATGTTGAGGCCGCTGTGACTTATCTGGACTGGCTGGCAACGAAGGAAGGCGGGTTTGCCATTTTCCACGGTTTTGAAGGGGAGCATTTCAAATATGACGATGCGGGTACACCGTGCATCATCGATGCCCAATACAACGCGGCTGACAAGGACTGGACAAGACACGATCTGTTTCTGGTGGGAAACCAGGGTTATTATCAAACAACGGAAGAATTTGCGAAGGCTACTTCCAAAGAGCTTCCCGGATATGAGCAGTATGTACTGAACAATTATGAGAATGCGACAGTGGGCATTGTAAAAAATGAGACCACCTTCACAGCCCCTACCTATACCAAAATGAATGCCGAGATAAGCCTGATACAGGACGAGTATTTTGTAAAGCTGATTACCGGCTCTGCAGAATCCTTTGACAAAACCCTGGCAGAATTCAAAGAGAAGCTTAAAAACCTGGATTATGACAAAATCATTCAGGAGCGTACCGAGCATTTTAAATAGTTGATACATAAGCTCAGTCTTTGCGAATCAACAAACAGGTTCCTCATCTAATTTTGATTGACCAATAGCTCCATTCAACGATAGTATAAAAAAGGAGTTATTGGTCAGTCTCATGTTATATAAAGAACTTAAAGCCTGTAAACAAAGTACTGGAAAGGAAAAGGAAACATGATACGGGTGGCAATCATCGGAACAGGGAATATATCCGGTGCTCATATCAGCGCCTATCTGGCATTTTCAGATCGATGCAGGATCACCGCCCTGTGTGACATTTATCCGGAAAAGGCAGAAGAGAAAAAAAACAAGTATGGCTTAACGGCAGACATTGTCGACGCCCACGAAAAGTTACTGGGGCGCGAAGATATTGATCTGGTCAGTATCTGTACACCTCCATTTTGCCATGCAGAAATCGCAGTGAATTTTCTGAAGGCAGGTAAAAATGTTATTGTGGAAAAGCCCATGGCGGCTTCTTTGGAGGAATGCGATCAAATCATTGCAGCTTCCAAAGAATCTGGGAAAACCCTCGCAGTAATCGCTCAAAATCGTTTCAAGGATCCGGTGATGAAATTAAAGGGGGTGCTGGACAGTGGTAAAATTGGAAGGGTGTTGCATGCCCAGGTGGATTCCTTCTGGTGGCGGGGGCACTGTTACTATGATCTGTGGTGGAGAGGCCTGTGGCAAAAGGAAGGCGGCGGCTGTACGTTGAATCATGCGGTGCACCACATCGATATGTTGAGCTGGATGCTGGGTAAGCCAACCCATGTGCAGGCCCTTTTAAGCAATGCAGCCCATAACAACGCCGAAGTGGAGGATATCTCCATTGCTGCGCTTCAATATCCCGAGGGCTCGGTTGCACAGATCACCAGCTCAGTGATTCATCACGGCGAGGAACAGCAAATTGTCTTTCAGGGAGAAAAGGCAAGAATATCCGCCCCCTGGAAGGTTTATGCAAGCACTTCCCAAAGCAATGGGTTTCCTGTTAAGAACAAAGAGCTGGAAAGAGAACTGGAGGAGCTTTATGAAAGCTTACCAACGCTTGCGCATACGGGACATGAGGGTGAGATTCACGATGTCCTGAATGCGATTGAAACAGGAGGTAAACCGCTTGTTACAGGTGAAAGCGGTCGATTGACCATCGAAATGATCACCGCTATTTATAAAGCCGGCTTTGAACATCGTATGGTGGAGCTGCCTATCCAAAAAGAGGATGAGTATTACACAGTGAACGGTATTCAGAGAAATGCAATTCGCTTTCACCAGAAAACTGCCAGCGTCATTCATTTGGAGAGCCAACAGGAAATTACGACGGGAAGCAGCTATGAAAAAAAAGAGGAGTAGTCAATATGGAACGAAAAGAAGGTTTTAACCATATGCCAAAAGGGAAACCAAACAAGGTTGTTCAACCCGGTGAATTTATGTTTGCGGCTGTCGGTCTGGATCATGCCCATGTTGGAGGAATGACCAACGGCTTGCTGGAAGCAGGAGGAACGCTTAAATACATCTATGACCCGGATCCGAAAAAAATGGATAGATATAAAAAGCTGTTTCCGCAGGCCGCTCTTGCGCGTAGCGAGGAGGAAGTCCTTGAGGATCCTGAAGTACACCTTGTCGCAAGCGCCTGCATTACTTCTGAAAGATGCGCTTTGGGCTTGCGGGTCATGGATGCCGGCAAGGATTATTTTACCGATAAGGCACCACTGACCACGCTGGAACAGTTGGAAGCCGCCAGGAAAAAAGTTGAACAGACCGGTAAAAAATATGCCGTTTATTACAGTGAACGCATTCACAATGAGGAAGCCGTCTTTGCGGGTGAACTGATTGAACAGGGTGCAATCGGGAAGGTCATTCAGACTATCGGGATGGGACCGCATCGGTTAAGCGCGGCCTCCCGACCGGAGTGGTTCTTCATTAAGAAAAAATATGGCGGTATCCTTTGCGACATTGGCAGCCATCAAATTGAGCAGTTTTTGTTTTATACAGGTGCCAGCGATGCCACTGTTGTAAGAAGCCAGATCGCCAATTATGCTCATCCCCAGTATCCGCAGCTGGACGATTTCGGTGATTGCATGCTGGTGGCGGATAATGGTGCCAGCGGATATTTCAGGGTGGATTGGTTTACCCCCGACGGGTTGTCCAACTGGGGGGATGGCCGTACCTTTATTCTGGGAACCGAAGGTTTTATCGAACTGAGAAAAAATATGAACCTCGGTGAAAATTCCGGCAGCAGAGTGCTTTTAGCAAACCACAAAGAAGAGACCAGCTTTGATGTGCGGGGTAAAGCGGGCTACCCATTCTTTGGACAGCTGATTCTGGATTGCCTGAACCGTACCGAGACAGCCATGACGCAAGAGCACGCTTTTAAGGCGGCAGAGCTGTGTGTAAAAGCTCAGTTGATGGCAGAAAAGCTAAAATAGAATCGAATTTATTCTGAGTTATATGGACCATTATGAGAACGATGCAGTCGAATAATCGACGGCTATCCGTTCTCTTTTTTATAACAACGGAAGCGATTGCTTGCAATCGCAACACACCCGGGGAGACCGTTCGGCAGAGCCGAGCCGGCTCCGATTGCATGGGCGAGCAGCCAGGACGCTTGGGCGAGCAACAAGCTTTAGCTTGTGACCAGCCAGGCTTTCATTACTTCCTCGTGATAATAGAAGAAGAAACAAGTTCTTTTTTCATCAAACCACCTGTGGTATGATATATCACGTATGTGATTTAGAAAGCTGCTTTTTGTAGTATAAAATGGCTGGAAAAGACACAATACGTGAGTATTTCACGGCAGGAGAATGTAATGGAAACTGTTTCATGTGATTATAACTCTTCTAGCGTTGCGCATTTATATGTTCGCAATGGGATCGCGGTCTGTGCCAATGAAAGCTTTACCGAGCTTACCGGTTATCATGAGAAGGAGCTTCGCGGGAAAAGCCTTCCGGAGTTACTGGAAAAAATGCTGAAATCCACCTGGGTTCCACAACGCGGTGAACTGGTTGAAACAGCAACAGAGTGTTTCATCTTTTCAAAGGATTTTACCGTTAAAAAAGTAAGCATATCCATACAGCTCGAAGAACAAAGCAGCTACGTAACATTCATACAATTGAATCTGGATTTTCTTCATAGTAATTTTTGTTTCCTCGAACATATCCATGCAGATACAGATACCGGTTTGATGATATTAAACGCTCCTTGTCTTACCGTATTGAAGGCGAACAGTTTTATTACCCGATATATGAAAAGCTTTTACACAAACTCCGAAAGCTGTATCGGAGACACGATATATGATATTTTTCGTCATTTTGGAGGAACTCCGTTTGAACTGTTAAAGGACACAATACCATTGCCGGACGTAACCAGGCACGTCACTGAGTTCAGGTATGATTTCCCGTTACGGGGTGTGACTTATTGGGATCTTATCCTTGCTCCAATTAAGGATGATTCCATCATTCATTACATCGTCCTGATTGTCAAGGAGGTGACAGAGTCTGTATTGAACCGGCTTCGGCTTGAGGAGCAGGCAAAAACCATTCAGGACAAAAATCAACAGCTTCAGGCTATCTTTGATAATGTCTCTGATGGCTTATACATAGAGGACTACAGTCATGATAAGACTACGATCCTGATCAACAGGAGCACGGCGGACTTTTTTAAATCCATTGGCATTTCTGAACAAACTCCCGATGGTATTAAAAACCTTCGCTATTATGACAGGGAAGGCAGGCCGGTCAGCCCGGAAAACCTTCCTATCACCAGGATACGCAGGGGTGACAAGTATGAACAAGCTTTATATACCATACGCCATAATAACCAGGAGGTATATATTTCTTTCAGCGGCTCCCCTCTGTTTGATGCAGAAAAGAAGCTCAAGATGGCCATTCTGTGTGCCCAAACCGTCACGGACCGGGTGGTTCATGAAAAAGAACTGGAGCAGCAGAGAAACCTCTACTATAATATTTTTGACCTGCTGGGCCTGCCCATTATTTATCTGTCATATCCGGATTTTGTTTGTCAGGGTTTGAACAGAAACGCCTTTGACATTATCAGAAGCTCCATTCAGGGAACACCATTGGATACGGTTTTGAACCCCGATATCGCCATCAACAAAGATGTTTTTAAGCGGCTGCGCCCTTACTTTAACATAGAGCCCAATGCGTTTACGCGGGTTTTTTCACAAATGGAAGACAAGCAGGAGACTGTTTTCTCCCAATTTGAACTTCTTCGCGAAAAGAAAAAGGTCGTTTACAAGCTCGTCATCCAGCCCATCATCAAAGCTAACAAGGAAATCAGGGAGGTCATCATCACCGCTATTGATATTACCTCAGAAATCGAACAGCGGGAAGCCGCGGAGCGACTGGCTGCGATGAAGGATGAGCTGGTTTATACCATTTCCCATGAATTCAAAACACCACTGACCGTCATCAATTCAGCCATCCAGGCTATGGAGCTTTTATGCTGGAATGATATGCCTGAAAAAGCGAAAGATTATGTGAAGAAAATCAAACAAAATTCATTCCGGCAATTGAAGCTGGTGAATAACCTGCTGGATATGAACAAAGCCAGCATTGGAAAGATTAAGCTGAACTTAAGAAATCTCGATATTGTTCAAACCACAAGGCTAATTACGGAGTCCGTTCAGGTATACGCGCAGCAAAAGGGCATCCTGCTTACCTTTTCATCAGCGGTGGAAAGCAGAATCATGGGCATTGATGATGAAAAATATGAAAGAATTCTGCTGAATCTGCTGTCCAATGCAATCAAATTCACTTCCAGACAAAAGGCCGTTTATGTCCGGGTATCACTGAAAAGGCATCATAGAAAGCTCATGGCCTGTATTGAAGTAGAGGATGAGGGCATTGGGATACCGGAAGATAAATTTGATTTGATATTTGAACGTTTTAGCCAGGTCGACAGCTCACTGTCGAGGAACGTTGAAGGCAGCGGTCTTGGGTTGGCGATTGTCCGGCAGATTGTCAAAGCGTTAGACGGGGAGATCACTGTAAACAGTAAAATAGGGCAGGGTAGCACTTTTACGGTTTTTCTGCCCGCACGCAAGGTGCCTGTCCATTTACTGAACGATAGCCAGAACCTCTTCATAAAAAACGAACTGAAGCTTGTTACCGCAATGGAAATGTCAGATATCCACCTTTAGGGGGAAACCGTAATCATCGCATATCGTTCAGGGGTAATGTGCGAACAGTCATACACAGGATTTGCCACAAATATGGAATAGTTCCTTTATAGCTAAACGTTATCTTTTCTCAACAGACCTCCTGTGGTATGATAAAAGTGATTCATACAGCTTTTAGAGGTTCAGGATCATGCATTTTTGACTGTAAGTGTGTTAAGGCTACTTACAGTTATTTTATCCTATGCGTATAAGATCCCGGCCACGTATTTTTGAACATCTGAGCTGAAAAAATCGTTATCATGCGCGTGCCTTGCCTGCACAAAATCACCCATGAATGCCATCAAGCTTATGATGTAACTGAAAGAAGTGATGACAATGTTTGAACTATTGATAACCGGACTAAAAAAATATTTGGATTCCACTCTTGTATTAAAGGATATTACCTTCCAGGCCTATGCGGGTGAGAAAGTGGGTATTATTGGTGCAAACGGCGGGGGCAAAAGCACCCTGCTGAAGCTCATTGCCGGTATTGAACCCATGAATTACTGGCCGGGCTACCCTCAAACCTCCAGTTTCGGTTATGATGAAGGGTTCATCAGTATTCCCGAAAGGGCTACCGTGGCTTATCTTGAGCAGATCCCCCGGTATGGGGAAGATGTAAAGGTGATCGACGTTCTGAACCTGGCCTTTGAGCAGGTGCATCAAATCGAAAAAGAGATGCGCGGGATGGAAGCCGAAATGAAGGCGCTTACGGGCGGCGAATTGGAAAAGACCCTGAAGCGATACAGCGATCTGGCCGTGCAGTTTGAAGTAAAGGGCGGTTATCAGGTTGAGGAAAAACTAAATCGGATCTGTACAGGGTTGGGGTTTGAGGAGGCTTTTCTAAACAAGGCGTTCAGCCTGCTTAGCGGCGGTGAAAAGACGACGGTTGTTCTGGGCAAGATTTTAATGGACAATCCGGATATCCTCTTGCTCGATGAGCCTACGAACCATCTGGATATGGCTGCAATCGATTGGCTTGAAGAATATATCAACAATTACAGGGGAATTGTTCTGATCGTATCCCATGACAGATATTTTCTGGACAATACCGTGAAAAAAATCGTTGAAATAGAGGACATGGAGGCCATCACCTATAAGGGTAACTTTTCATCCTATGCAAGGCAAAAGGAGGAGAACCTGCGCATTCAGTATGACCAGTATCTCGAGCAGCAAAAGAAGATACACAGCATGGAAAAAACCATCAAAGAGCTCAGGGACTGGGCAAACAGAGCGGACAACAATAAGTTTTTCAGAAGGGCTGCCAGCATGCAAATCAAGCTCGATAAGCTGGAGCGGGTTGAGCGGCCGGTATTTGAAAGACAGAACATGAAGCTGGACCTGAAGGTTTCCCAGCGATCAGGTTATGAAACCATCCGGGCGGAAGCGCTGTCAAAAAGCTTTGGCGATAAAATCCTTTTCAGAGATGCGCAGCTGTTGGTTCGATATGGAGAGAGGGTAGCGTTAATCGGGCCCAATGGCAGCGGGAAAACCACCTTTTTAAAAATGCTGCTCGGCGAAGAAAGCCCCGATTGCGGAACGGCTGAAACAGGAGCCAATGCAATGACCGCTTACTTGCCCCAGAGGGTTGTTTTCGACGATGAAGAGCTTACGGTGCTGGAGTGCTTTCGGGATGATATCTCCATTCTTGAGGGCAAGGCCAGGGAGTACTTATCCAAATACATGTTTTACGGCAATTCAGCTTTTAAAAAGGTAAAGCAGCTATCCGGGGGTGAAAAGATCCGGCTGAAGCTGGCGAAATTACTATATGGCTCTGTGAACCTGCTCATCCTCGATGAGCCGACAAACCATCTGGACATTGAGTCCATAGAAACCATTGAGGAAGCCTTGGAGCAGTTTGAAGGCACGATTTTTTTCATCTCCCATGACCGGTATTTTATCAACAAAATTGGTCAAAGGGTTATCGCCATTGAAGATCATGCGCTGATAAGCTACCAGGGAAATTATGATGATTACAAAAAAATGCTTCGACAGAAAATATCGCAGGATCTTCAGCAGCCTTCAACTAATAATCCAAAAGGTAATAAGGCAGTAAACCCTGATCTGAGCAGGAAAACAAGCAAAGCAGCGGATCTCGAAAGAGAGAACAGGCAAAAGGAGTTGGAAGCCAAAAAGCTGGAACAGGCCGTGAAGGATCTTGAAAACGAAATCATGCGCATTGATCTGGAGATGGCTACGATTACCTCCGATTATAATGAATTGGATAAATTATACTGCAGAAAAGAATGCTTAAGCGCGGAACTGGACACAGCTATGGAGTTATGGCTGAAGTTGGGATCCTAGGAGCCGGCTCGGAAAGTCTGTTTATTCTTTAGAAACACGCATAAACATGTAAAAGTGTGCGGAACTATGCGGGTTTCAAGCCATGGAAAGTAGTGTCTTATGAATAAATATGCTTTTCCGAACGGTCTCCTAATCCCCATCTTTGGGGTAAAGCTCCTTTCAAAGAATCACCAAACTCATGCCGATTAAGTAAAAGCTTTGCGGCGGGGGGAAACTATGATTATAAAGCATACCGTTTGTGCCAGCGAAGACAATACACAGCTGCGCAGTATCCTAAGGCGCACGCTGTGCCTGTCCAATACGCTGTTGAAGGGAATGAAGAATACACAGAACATACTGGTGAATGGAAAACCCATCCGCTTTATTGACAGGGTTCACAAGGGCGATATTGTCAGTGTGCGCCTGGAGTTTGGAGATGAGGATTCGACCATTCCTCCCGAAGACATTCCTATCGACATCCTGTATGAGGATGATTCGATCATCGCTTTGAACAAGCCTGCGAACATGGTGATACATCCATGCTCGGGCCATCCTGACAAAACCCTGGGAAACGGGCTGATGGGCTATTTCCGCAGCACCAACCAACGGATCAAACTCAGACCGCTGGGGCGGCTGGATACAAATACCACCGGTATTGTGCTTTTTGCGAAAAACCCTTATGTTCAGGATTTTCTGATCCGCCAGATGAGGGAGCGAGGCTATGAAAAGCATTATCTGGGCATCGTTCATGGCGTTATGACCCCATCCGCGGGGGAAATATCCCTGCCAATAGCCCGTAAGGAAGGAAGTATTATCGAGCGGGTGATCGATGATGACGGCGCACAGAGCCTTACCCTGTATCAAACCATCCAGGAAAATCAGGAAGCTTCTGTGGTTCGTTTTCAAATCGTTACGGGCAGAACGCATCAAATACGGGTGCATTGCATGGCTGTGGGGCATCCTCTTCTGGGGGACACCTTGTACGGTAAAATTCCAACCGGGTTGATAGATCGACAAGCGCTGCATTCTCATACGGTGTCCTTTACCCATCCCGAATCGGGACAGAGAACCACCCTCACAGCACCTGTGCCTGAGGATATGCAAAGAGCATTGTCAGCACTGAAGCTGAACAACCCGGATATGTGAATGGTTTCAAATGTAATCACACGGAAAGACGTGAACCCGCGCGCCTGGATTGGATTGCGAAATAACACACAAGCTTGAAACTTGCATGCCACGACTGCGAATAAATAATACTACACAAATGCGGACCGGAGTGCCGCGATTGCATGAAATCGCTTCTGTTGTTATAATTACAATATTCAGTAAAATGATGCTTTTATGGAACTGATAAATATTTTAAGGGGGCGTAGCTTATGGACAGAACAAATCTGACAATGCTGACGGATTTCTATGAAATCACCATGGCCAATGGTTATTTTAAGAACGGGATGAAGGACAAAATAGCCTATTTCGATATGTTTTTCCGAAAGGTGCCCGATAATGGCGGTTTTGCAATCATGGCGGGCGTGGAGCAGCTGATACAATACATTCAAAACCTGAAATTTACCCAGGAAGATCTGGATTACTTACGCTCAAAGAACCTCTTTTGCGAGGATTTTCTTCAGTATCTGAAAAACTTCCGTTTTTCATGTGATGTCTGGGCGGTGCCCGAAGGGACGCCGATCTTTCCCAATGAACCGGTAGTTATCGTCCGTGGACCGATTATTGAAGCACAGTTCGTTGAAACCATGATTCTTTTGACGATCAACCATCAAAGCCTGATTGCCACAAAGTCCAATCGGATTGTACGCGCCGCTGACGGACGCGCCGTGATGGAGTTTGGTTCAAGACGAGCCCAGGGGTATGATGGCGCAATCTATGGGGCCAGGGCTGCATATATCGGGGGCTGCATGGGAACCGCGTGCACCATTGCCGAGCGGGAATTTGACATCCCGGCCCTGGGAACTATGGCCCACAGCTGGGTGCAGTTATTCCCAACCGAACTGGAAGCTTTCAGGGCATATGCCACGCATTATCCCAGCAACTGCACGTTGCTTGTGGATACGTATAATGTACTGAAATCGGGCATCCCAAATGCAATCCAGGTCTTCCGGGAAGAGGTCGTTCCCAGGGGCTTCAGGCCTGCAGGAATCCGAATTGACTCCGGAGACATCACCTATTTATCCAAAAAAGCGCGGAAGATGCTGGATGAGGCAGGGTTCCCGGACTGTAAAATTGTTGCCTCCAACTCGCTGGATGAGTTCATCATCCGGGATATTCTGATCCAGGGAGCGCAGGTGGATTTGTTTGGAGTGGGCGAAAGGTTGATCACATCCCGATCCGAGCCGGTGTTTGGAGGCGTCTACAAGCTTGTGGCGGTAGAAGAAAATGGGGAGATTGTTCCGAGAATTAAGATCAGCGAAAACGTGGGCAAGATCATCAACCCATGTTTTAAGCAGGCTTGGAGGCTTTTCGACAAAGAGACCGGGAAAGCGATTGCCGATGTGATTACCCTGCATGATGAAGTGATTGATGAAGAGAAACCCTATGAGCTGTTTGACCCGGAATATACCTGGAAAAGGAAAACCGTAACGAATTTCCGTGCCCACCGCCTTTTGGCGCCGATCTTCGAAAGCGGAAAATGTGTTTATGAAAGCTCGTCATTGAAGGATATCCGAAATTATTGCAAGCAGCAGACCGACACCCTCTGGGAAGAAGTAAAACGGTTTGAAAACCCGCATCAATATTATGTGGATTTATCGTTACCGCTTTGGCAGACGAAGGAAGCATTGCTGCAGAAATACTCGGTTTAGTGCATCCAGTACAAAACAGGAAAGGATTTGGACCGATGGATCTTCCACTGGCGCTTCGCGAGGCAATGGAGCAGCAGCTGTATGGAATGCAGCATGAACAAATGATTCATGACGCTCAAGCCCTAAGCCTGCGGTACAGAACCCAGGGCGGCAGGTCTGAACGCCTGCTCAATGGGGAGCATGAGTCTTGTGCCTATGCGGTTTCCCGCATGCCGGCCACCCATGGAGCTGTTTTTTCATGCCTGCAGCAAGTACTGGATGCTGCAGGAAGCCTCCCGGAAACCCTGCTGGATGCAGGGGCAGGTACGGGCGCGGCATCATGGGCCGCCGACAGCCTGCTGGAGCTGAAAAGCATTGCCTGCCTGGAGCGGGAAACGGCCATGATGAAAACAGGGAAAGCCATGATGGGGAATGGATCTGAGGCCTTGCGCCAGGCGAAATGGATTCAAAAGGATTTGGTTCAGGATGAAATTTGTGAGCACTCTGATCTGGTCATCGCTGCTTATGTGCTCAATGAAATGACTGCCCGGGACAGGTTGACAGCAGCTGAGAAACTATGGAATGCTGCCGGGCAAATACTGCTTTTGGTGGAGCCCGGTACGCCGGTCGGGTTTTCCGGCTTGATGGAAGTGCGTAGACACCTGCTGCAAAAAGGGGCTTACATTTTGGCTCCATGCCCGATAGACCACGATTGCCCAAAACCGAAGGACGATTGGTGCCATTTTTCCTGCCGCATCGCCAGAAGCCGTTTACATCGGCAAATGAAAGGCGGGGAAGCCCCTTTTGAAGATGAAAAATTCTGCTATCTTGCGCTGTCCCGTCAGGAAGGATCCCCGGCAAATGCCCGTGTGCTGAGACACCCGCAGATCCGTAGCGGGCATGTTACGCTGGAAGCTTGTACCTCCGGGGGCATTCAAAGCATTGGATTGAGTAAAAAGGATGGAGATAGCTACAGGAAAGCCAGAAAAGTAAAAGCCGGGGATTCGTTTTAACCCCCGGCTGTTTTCGTGGTAAGGGATGTTTCACCTTGGCTTTCGCATTCGCACAGCATCTTTGAAAGAATCGAAAGGAACAGGCAAAAGACGCGACGCCTTCTTAGATACCTTCTCCAGGCTGCATACGGCCGTAAAACACCTGAGGTTCCGCTGCCTCCTCATTCGGCAGTACAGCCTTGTAAGTGGCTACACCGGGAGTGCCTGTCAAATCGAAGGACCTCCATGGGTTTACCTGCGGTGAGCCAAAGCATATCTCCACAGTGCCGGCTGTAAGATCAAAGATCATGGACCAGAGCGTCCCCAGCCAATCCCTGTAAAAGTGACAGCACAAACCCTCGGGGGTCTTTGCGCTCAATACCTTGCGGATGGTTTCGCAGGAAACCTGCGGCGCCGAGGCTTCCACTGCCCGTCGAATTGCGTGGTAACGATCAACCGAATGCCGCATCCTGTTGGTGTCATACTTTAGCATTTCCGGCAAAGTGTATTGGTTGGTCGCACTAACATACTGATCTGTAGTTCCCTTATTGATCCTTTTGATGGCTCTGTTCTGACAGGCAATCTCAACCAGGGCGGCTTCACCTGTTCTGTCAGCCACGATCAGGTTCCAGTTGAAGGACATTGGCATACCGTCAATCAGCTTCAACGCTTCATCAACGGTTTTACAGCTGTCCAGCAGGGTCCTTAACACCGCCCAGAACTTCAGTCCTTCATTCTGGGGCTGGGAACCGGGTACCGCCGCAGACATCGTCACGCCAAGACCATGCTCGTTCAATCCGTCAAAACGTCCAAACTGGAAGATGGAGAATCCGATATGGCTTGCTTTTCCCTTTATACGGGTGGTCACCAGGCGAAACTCGTCCTCATCGCTCCATTCATAGCTTCTGCCCATTAAAACATGGCCATCCTGTGTGATGCCTGGCAGAAGGGCTACATGACTGCACTGGCCTGTAAGCGAGGCCGACATGGCATAGTAGGCAGCCTCTATGGGCTCAACGCCCAGGCTTGCCGCGAATCCTTCCACCTCTTCATTGATACCCGGACAATACCTGTCAAAATATTTCAATAACCGGGCAGACTCTTCTGCATTGTTTTTGCGTCCTTCGGCGGAAGAGGTCAGAAACCTGGCGTACTGCGGGCTGTGTTCGCGCAGCAGCTCCCCCTGAAACTTCCCAACCTCATAGGCCGTTCCTTCCAGGATGACATGGGTATAGTTGACTTCCTGAATCATTTTTTCATTGCTCATCAGTAACCTCCGTTTATGGGTTCAATCAGAGAATCAAAAATGAACCCTTGATGATTGCCGGGTACAATATGTATACCGACATTTTCATTATAGAAAACGGGTATGACATATCATGTCCCTGCTAAAATAAGTTTTAAAATAACGATTACGGTTATAAATTTGAATGGCTGAATAAGTAGGATCCCCCAACAATCAGCGGAGGATCCTGTAGTAGTAAAAATGCGTTTCCCTTTCGTGTCAGCTGCCAACAACAGCCTTTATACAGTTGAAGGCATGTTCTTCCAGGTCAAGGCATCTCTTCACAAGGGTCAGGCCTTCCGGAACAAGGCTTCGATCCAATTTGCAACCCACACCATTGCTGCCGCTGAAGGGGAACAATACAGTTAGCTTCCTCAGGTTTTCCGTGATTTGTTCGAACAGGCCAGCGGCCTTTTCAAGCTCGTTCAGCTTTTCACAGGTTTGTGCAATATCATGCAGGTATTTCGATACACACCCATGGGAGTCGGCATAGACCGCCAGACAATATGCGAGCCCAAAGTCGTCAAAGCTCCGGTTTTCCATCGCCTGAATCAGATAATGGTATGCCATTCGTCCGCTGGCAAAATCCGGGCTGATGTGAAAGTTTTTTTCCCATTCGGAAATGCCATATTTCAATGAATCCATGAAGATTTTTTCCTGACACACTTCCACCTTTCCCTTAAAGATCTGATAGAACAGCATGGGGACCTCAGAAAGTCCCAGGTTACTGTAAAGCATCGGATCACAGGGCTGACCGGTGCAGTCCTGAACAAAAAACACACCATCTTCATCATCAAAGCCTGTGATCAAACCGAATTCCAGCAATCGTGTCGGTGCCCACACAAGAACGGGGCAACCCTGTTCAATGGATTCCTGTATCAGTGAGATGGCGTCCTCCCGAATATTCTCAAAGGTATTCATTCGAAAATCCATCGCTGAATAAACCTGCGAGTGAATCCCAATCCTGTCCATTGCGTTCAGGTGATCCTGTGCCCAGTCATATACGGTCACCGCACTGGGGCATACCTGCTTGTGAACAATAAAATGAAAGCCCATACCGGTCTGGCCCATCAGCCTCCATGTTTCTGCTTCCCACAGCCCTGCAGAACGAAGTGCTCCCTCCACACTGGCAATATAGCTGGTCCAGGTATACCCTGTTTTTACATTTTCAATTTTCTTTGCTGCCAAAAAACCCACTCTCCTTCTTAAATTCATTCAGCTGATACTAAAGATTGACTCAGCAGAAAATGAATCATCAGCTTATCTGTTTACAGTATAGACAACAGGAATGACATATGATGTCGTAGCTGTTTTTTTATCCATCCTGTAATGAATTTTGCTCCAGAATACGGTTTAACCTGCTTCTCAGTTTTTCTCTGAGCCAGCGCGGAAACTCAATGGTGAACAAGCAGGGCTGCGACAGAAGCAATTGTAAAAGCTCTTCTGAATTGAAAAACTCAACGGTGTAGCGATATTTCCCGTCAAACTCCATAGTGCTTTTCATTTTCCCAAAATGAATATGTTTATCCGACAGTATAGAACAGGTATAAGCGTTCAGATAATTGAACCCGGCATCCTCGTCATAATCGGCCTCGTTATAGTCCGGAGCAAAAACATAGGGATGAGCAGTAAAACTAAGACCGGAAATTCTGTCGAGCCTGAAAACCCGCAGCTCCTTTCTCAGCTCACAAAAACCTACCACATAGTTAGCATTGTTTCTCAAAAACAGCTTATAGGGGCTTACAACCCTTGCGGTAAGAGGTTTTCCAGGGGTGCTGTAGCTCAGCTCAACCGCTGTGTTTGCTTCAATCGCCTTCTTTAATTGGTTGTATGCATGGATCACCTTTTCGTTGACATCATAAACCGGTATTTGATGGGTTGGTTTCATCCCTGAGGGCTGTACCAGGGTCAGCTTGCCAAACAGCTCGGCCAGCCGGGCAGCTGATGCATTTTTGAGCGAACCGTATTGTTCAGCCAGATAAACCAGCGCTGCCTTGTCTTCTTCGCCGATAAAAAGCTGCGGTAATGTAAAGGCATCGCTGGAATAATAGTAACCGTTGTGCTGTGTTGAATACTCCAGCGGGGCCCCCATGGAATAACGGAGATATTCAATGTCCCGGGATGCCTGCCGGGTGGATATCTCAAACTGCCCGGCAATGCTCCGGGAGTTTGGATAGCGTTTTGAACGGATTTGAGCATCAATCCATTGAATTCTGTGAAGATTGCTCACGGAAGAATCCTCCCCGGGGGTGGCAAGCTGCTTTCAGACTGCATTTCAGCAAAGCATCTGTGAAACACCCTCAAACATACATTTCTGCTCACTGGTAGGCGGGCGTCGCCTTTTGAACGAAGTGAAGGATCTTGTATTACTCCTGATAAGATCCACCACCGCGCTCAGGATAAAACACATACCTATATAGCAACTTATGAACTGATTAAGGGGGGATGAACAGTAACAAACAGCCCCCTCGGTTTTATTATAGCAAAGGAAGCATTTGCAAGCAATTGCTTGCAATGTTATAATAAAATTGTTATGCTTTGTAAGGCATTTTCGGCTGTTATTATTCAGTAAGCCATTAAAATAACAGGTTAACCATTTTAGCTTTAAAAAGCTTTGCCGGTATGACTGACAGTATTCAGAAAAGAGCGAAAGGCTTGAGAAATGTTTAACAAAAAAATACTTGTCATCGATGATACCGAGCTGATGCAACGGATGATAAAAGATATTCTGAAAAAAGAGGGTTACGAGGTTTATTCCGCCTATTCCGGGGAAGAGGGGCTGAGCAAGGTTTCCTCCATCAAACCTGATTTAATCATTCTCGATATTGTTATGCCGGGTATCAGCGGGTTTGATGTTTGTCGCATCCTGCGTGCGGATGACAGTAATATTCTTACCCCAATCATCATGCTCACTGCTCAGGTCAGCGAGGATGATAAGCTGATAGGCCTGGAATTAGGGGCTGATGATTACATCATCAAACCGTTTAACAGCCGTGAGTTGGTCAGTCGGGTCAGAAACACCCTGGTCAGGATTGACAGAAACCGTTGCGCTAACCCGTTGACAGGGCTGTCCGGGAATGTGGAGATCCAGTCTGAGCTGAATCACCGTCTTGCCAACCAACTTCCTGCGGCGGTCATTTATTGCGACCTGGATAACTTTAAAGCATTTAATGATGTGTATGGTTTTGCCAGAGGAGATTCCGCCATCCGCCTCACAGCTGATATCATCCGCGATGCGGTGCACCAGGAAGGGAACAGAGATGATTTTATCGGGCATATTGGCGGCGATGATTTTCTGGTGATTACCACACCAGACAGGTATGAAGAGGTTTGCAGGTTTATCATTGAGGATTTTGACCGAAGGATTCTCTCTTTGTACCATGAAACCGACAGAATAAAAAAGTATATCTATACCCGGGATCGGCAGGGCAGGGAAGAAAAATTCCCCATCATTACCATCTCCCTCGCAGTGGTTATCAATGAGGCGGGAAGGTATGATAACTGCCTGCAAATCGCAGAAGCAGCCGCCGAAGTGAAAAAATACGTAAAAAATATGCCTGGAAGCAATTACCTGAGGGACAGGAGGATTTAAACCATGGACAACTCTATAAAATCACAGATACTGCGCGGGTTGAAAATCACAACCGATTATCTTACTACACTGGTCATGTTTGCTATTTTTTTAGCCATTGTTATGAATGTATTCAAAAATAATTTGGAGACCGGTGTTTTTATATTCTCGATTATCATATTTCTGGTGTTTTTCTCAATGACCTATACCAATATGAGTGAGGTGGCTTTTAAGGAGAAACGCCCGCAATACGGGATTCATCCTTCCCCTTATAAAGGCTTTCTGTATGGTGTTATTGGCATGCTCCCTATTTTGATTTTACAGCTTGTGAATTATTTCATTCCTTACGGTGATCGCCTGCTCACCTTCGAGCGACGGGTTCTTCAGGGGCTAACCAGCCCGTTATACTGGCTTGCCAGCCTGATCTCAGATCAGAGCTGGACATACCATTTGGTGCTTCTTGTCATCCCTATCATCGCAGGGTTGGGTTATCTGGCTGGCCACCACGAGTTCTATATCATGCGCAGGTTGAAAATATTGGACAAGTTTAACAAGGCGAAGAAACCGGCAGCAAAAAAACCAACGCCTTGATCACAAAGCTTTAGAGTACCCAATGGAAAAAGAACTGTATGAGTTTACAGACCTTTTCCGTGCACTGTTTTGCTGATGCAAAAAATTTCATTTTACTCCGTAGTATATGGGCAAGCCCTTGTTGAATATGTTAGTACAAAGCAAACAAGGGACGGGGTATATGATGATTGTGCTTGTAAAAAAGAGTAACATAACCCTTATTATTCTTATTTTCCTGCTTTCCATAGCTGTTTACAGCTTAAACCTGGGAGGTGAGGAGGCTACCCCCGCATCCTCCGTATCAACGCTTGGAACAGTTATTGTTGACGCGGGTCATGGCGGAGAAGATCCGGGAAAGGTAAGCGGCTATTCCGGTGTGAATGAGAAGGACCTGAATCTGACCATCGCGAATTTGTTGGCCGACCAGCTTGAAGATGCGGGATACAGGGTGATCATGACCCGGAAGGAAGATAAGCTGATATATAAGGAAGGGACCACGGACATTACCGACAAAAGAAGGCAGGATCTGACCCGAAGGAAGGAAATGATGGATAACGGCGGTGCGGACATTGTTGTCAGCATTCATATGAATGACTTCAGCCAAAGCAAATATTACGGCGCACAGGTCTTCTATCCGCCGGAATCTGAAAAGAGCAAGCTTCTGGCTGTAAATGTTCAAAAAGCCCTGCGTCAGGATGTGGATCCATCCAATATGCGGGAAGCTCTTTTAAAAAGCACGCCCATCGTTATTCTGCGAAATCTGAAAACGCCTACTATAGTGATTGAGTGCGGGTTCCTGTCGAATCAGCAGGAAGAACAGAAGCTGCGCAGCGAGAATTATCAGCTCAGTGTAGCCAGGGCAATCAAATCTGGTATTGACAATTATTTTACTGCCGCAGCAAAGGAAAGTCAGAACAATGACAACGCTATCGAGCCGGATGGAATTATCGGAGATGGGAGCGACAACATAAAAGCAGATTAGGACCCATAGCTGGCCTTACCCAACAACCATTACGAAAACCAGGACCCCACTTCTGTATTTTTAGTTCTCCGGGCTAAAAAAGCGGGCCAGGGGTCTTCCGCTATTCCTGAACGTTCTATTTTGCTTAATGAGCGTTTGCGCGAACTGTGCGCCAATCCTTGCCTGTAAAATACGTATGGGCGCTTAAAGCGCCTCCTATACGCAAAAACAGCACTGTTTTTGCGTGTGACTTTCGCGTTTTGCGTGCAACCGTTTCATAACCATCTCTGATCGTTATGAATGGTCCGCGAGCATTTGATAATACCCCTGTTCGCCAGGAGTTTTAAATGTTCCATGTATTTTTTGGGTTCTGAGTAAAGAATCTTTACGAATTTAACGATAAATATAGGGAGTACGAACCTGGATTTATAACGAGGCCCGATGGGCCCCCGACCCACCTCTTAACGTATTTTCAGCTAAGGGCTGAAAAACGTGTGGTGGCGGGTAC
>CAYVFB010000045.1:0-24939 GCA_964450305.1 uncultured Ruminiclostridium sp. | reverse complement strand
AGCAGAAAGAAGCCTTAATCCAATTTCACCGATAGTCATCCTGACATCTCCCTTCCGTAAGCGGTTTCAGCCTTCTGCCAAATACCCCCTTCGCAAATGAATTATACCTTGATTCAGGAAAAAGTCAATATTTCCATATTTTCGAAAAATCGAACCATTTTTCAATTTTGCTTGGTAATGCAACAGAAGGCCGCTGTGAGAACAACATCAGCATCCAGGCGCTGTATAACGCTGTTTCTCTGGAAAACAGGCTCTCATGATTTAGAACGGGTTATCCCTCACATCAGCAGGCATTTCGGTATCTTTTCTTCTCTTTTGATTCAATACCTTTTCAATAAAAATATCAACGATCACAGGGTCAAACTGCGTACCGGCATTTTTTCTTAATTCCTCCAACGCCGCTTCCTTTGAAATGGCTTTACGATATATCCTGTCCTGTGTCATGGCATCATATGCATCCACAACCGCCAGAATACGTGAAGACAATGGAATGTCTTCATGCCCAAGGCCGCTGGGGTACCCCCTGCCATCCCATCTTTCGTGGTGATACAATATATATTCGGCAATGGGAACCAGTTCTGGCGAGGCCATTGCAATGCGATAACCGATTTCAGAATGCTTTTTCATTTCAAACCATTCTTTTTCGTCCAATTTATCCGGCTTGTTTAAAATCCTGTCGTTTATCCCCACTTTTCCGATATCATGCAATGCCGCAAGCAATTCCAAATCATCCAGCTGATCCTGGGAAAAGCACAGTAATACCCCAATCTTCTGAGACATTTCTGAAAGCCTGTCGGCATGCTGCTGGGTTTCGTGGCTTCTTTCAAACATGGTTGCCTTGATGGAAGAGACGATATCACTGTGGGAGCTGGTCAGCTCCAGCAGTTTGTGCTTGTACATATAATCCTCGGCGGTTCGGATGATATGATCGATATCTTCATCTGGTGCCATTTTAGTGGCATACCCGAGAGAAATACTGATATTGAAGGATTCATTGTTGTTATTCTGATTGTACTCCTCGAAAACCTTCTTGATCTGCCTGGATAGATCATAAGCCTCGTCGCTGTTGGTATTCGGCAGGAGAATGCTGAATTCATCTCCGCCAAATCGTGCAAGGATGTCGTTCTCTCTCAGACAGCTGCTTAAAATCTTCGCTGTTTGCTTGATCATCCGGTCGCCTGCAGCATGGCCGAACCCATCATTGACCAGTTTCAGGCCGTTAATGTCACCAAGAACAACTGTCAACGGAAGATGCGCTATGGTATCCAGCTTTTCTATCTGCTCTTCAAAGAATTTTCGATTATACAGGCCTGTGAGGAAATCATGGTTGTTTAGATATTCAATCTCCTGTTCTTTCCTTTTCATGTCTGTAATGTCGATGAGCAGGCCTTCAAGAGCAATCACTTCACCGGTGTCATCATAAATGACCTGGCCCTGCTCAAAAACCCACTTCACTTCACCTTTGGCAGTGGTTATCTCATATTCTTCCCTGAATTTTGTTTTATCACGAGCGGCTTGTTGCCATCTGTCCCAAAGAAACTCCTGGTATTGCGCATTGATCAGCTTGTCAAAGGGGAGTTCATGATTATTCAATAGGCTTTCGGGTTTGTAATCTGTCAGTTCGAAACACCCGTCCGATACGAATTGCATGGTATAATGCCTGTCAAAATTACAGCGATAGGCCATTCCAGGCAGATTCGAAAGCAAAACGGATTTGCTGCGCTCACTTTCCCGCCGCTCATTTTCTACCTGAACCTTTTGGGTAATATCTTCGAAGAGGCACACGTAATTTAGTTCTGACTGAATATTCACCATTAGCGGTGCAATCGTAATACTCGTCCATACAATGGAGCCATCAGGCTTTATGTACCTTTTTTCCAGAGAATAGACCCTGATTTCTCCGGCTTTGAACCGCCTAAAAAGTGCTTCGTCTTTTTCAATATCATCCTGGTGCGTATATTGCTGCCAGGGGAGCGTAAGAAGCTCATTCCTGGGTCTGCCCAGTATCTTCTCCGCCATGGGGTTCACATCATAAATCTTATCGTGCAGACCAATCAAAATACCAATGGGAGACTGCTCAAAGATAGCCTGGAACAGTTCTTCTCTTTCTTCCAGGCGCTCGGTTAAAAACAAGATATCTTTATTTTTATCTTCCGTATAACTCGTGTTCGTTGTTTTTGTGATACTTTTCTTTTCGTACAAAGTGTCGACTCCTTCATTGAATATCGATATCACATTCTTTGATGGACCTCGTTATTTATTACCAACATATTAGAGAAAGTTAACAGAAGATTGGTAATCATTCACTTCTGGCACATCGACAACTCATTCAATGAGTGCTTGTGCGAATTGCGCGCCAATGCAGGCGAGTATCAGAGGAGCGTACCCACTGGAACGTTCCCCCAGGAAGGATAACCCTGTAACTGGAATGCGCCGCAAGCCTCGACCCGTTAGGCGCGGGCAATGAAAGCGCCTCGTACACGAAGAACATCAATGATTTTACTATTTCTATAATCTGCCCAGCGTCCTTTTCAAAAACTCTCTGGTGCGCTCCTGTGTGGGCTGGTTGAAAATCTGCTCCGGGTGGCCCTCCTCCACAATAACCCCTTTATCCATAAATACCACCCGGTCGGCCACATCTCTGGCAAACCCCATTTCATGGGTAACAACCAACATCGTCTGGCCGGATTCAGCCAGCTTCTTCATGACCACCAGAACCTCTCCGACCATTTCCGGGTCAAGTGCTGAGGTGGGCTCGTCAAACAGCATCACATCCGGATCCATCGAAAGTGCCCGGGCAATGGCAACGCGCTGCTTCTGCCCGCCAGACAGCTGCTTTGGTTTTGCGAGGATGTATTGTTCCATCCCGACCAGGGTCAGATACTTCATCGCTATCTGCTCGGCCTCCTCCCTGGAGCGTTTCAGAACCTTCACCTGCCCGACAACGCAATTTGAAAGGACATTATGATTGTTAAACAGGTTGAACTGCTGAAAAACCATCCCCAGCTTGGTGCGGTATGCCCTGGTATCGTGTTGATCATCAAGAATACTTTCACCCTTGAAAATGATTTGGCCGCCCGTTGGTTTTTCAAGAAGATTGACGCAGCGCAGCAACGTTGATTTGCCAGAACCGGATGAGCCGATAATGCAAACCACTTCTCCCCTGGCCACCGAAAAATTTATATCCTTTAGTACTTCATTTGTACCAAAAGACTTTTGCAGGTGTTGTATGTCAATAATTTTATCCATACCCGCCTCCCTCATCTGCTCGTGTTATTATCCGGAAGACGCTCGTCCACAAGCTTTGGTACTTGCATCTGGTTTGCATACAGCGTGAAATTTTCCGGTCCGTCCAGCTTCTTTTCAATGAAGCGCAGAATTCTTGTTACGGTAAAGGTCATCACAAAATACAGAACACAGGCTACAAAAAACGACTCAAAATATCTAAAATTATTGCCCGCAACGGATTTCGTCTGAAAGAACAACTCGGTAACGGAGATCACGTTTAAAACGGAAGTGTCCTTGATATTGATCACAAATTCGTTGCCGGTCGCCGGCAGGATATTGCGAATCGCCTGAGGCAGGATCACATTCATCATGGTTTGCAGATGGCTCATACCCACAGCCTGGGCTGCCTCGAACTGACCCTTGTCGATGGAAATAATTCCACCGCGGACAATTTCGGACATATAAGCCCCGGTGTTCACCGAAACAATCAGAATGGCAGCGGCAAAGCGATCCATATCCCAGTTCAGCGCCTGGGCTGCTCCGTAATAGATCACCATGGCCTGAACAATCATCGGTGTGCCCCGGAAGATTTCGATATAAACCGAAAGCAGTGCATTTGCTGTTTTTAACAGTGCTTTTTTGATGCCCCTTTCAGGTGCGGGAACCGTACGGATGATTCCCACCAGCAGGCCGATGATAAAGCCCAGAATGGTTCCGACGATTGAAATCAGCAGCGTCATCCCAGCCCCACGCAGAAACATTGGCCAATATTTTGAAACAATTTTTGTTATCCACTCAATGCTCATCTTATCCCCCGAATATTATCCCATGTCTGCTTATCTCACGCAGCACCCCGTTATATCCTTCCCGCGGAAGCATAAAAAACCAAGGATCGCTTAATGATACTCAACCGAACCAAAAGGTTTCCTGCGTAAAATCCAGCGATGTACAACCTCATAATGATTTACCCGAATATCTTCACAATAGGTTAGTGCAATCATAAATAAGCAGAAACCGGCTGCAGGATCTGCAGTCGGTTTCATTTGTTCGTCAGTCTGCTGCAGGTTGGTTCTTGATCGCGGCATCCATAATGGTTGTCTGATCGTCGATGGATATCCCTGCCAGGATTTTATTGATCTTTTCAGTCAGCGGGCTGTTTTTTGCCAGGCCCACCGCGATTGCGGTATCATCATCGGAGGTCTCAAACCCGTCGGTGAATTCCACCATTTTAAAGTTGGAATTTGCGGCCTGTGCGCTCACCCCTTCGGGGCGCTCGGATACATATCCGTCAATAATACCCGATTCCAGCGCAACACGCATAGCCGGGAAATTATCCATCGGCGGTTGTTTGTCAACACCCTGGATCTGGTCGATGACTGTATAATGGAAGGTGTTTAACTGCGCTGTAACCTTTGCTCCGCTGAAGTCATGAATGGATTTGGCATCGACGTAGGCTCCGCCGTTCTTCACCACCATGACCAGGTTGGACTTGTAATAATTGTCTGAAAAATCGATGGTTTCCTTACGTTCAGCCGTAGGAGACATGCCGGCGATGATGGCGTCAATCTTGCCCGAGGTTAAAGCCGGAGTAAGACCATCCCATTCGGTTTTTACAATAACCAATTCCTTTTTAAGCCCGGCAGCAATGATCTTGGCGATTTCCACATCATATCCGCCCGCATAATCAGCACTGCCTTCAATTTTAACCGCACCATTTGAATCGTCCATCTGGGTCCAGTTAAAAGGAGCATACCCGGCTTCCAGGCCAACCCTGAACTTGCCGTCGTCCTTTTGTCCGCATGCAGACAGCAGCATCACCGCGATCAACGTGAGCATGACTAAAATAAGCGCTTTCCTTTTCATTTATACTCTACCCCCTTTTAATACTTGAATGTGTCTTCTTTTTTCTATTTTCACTTTACAGCACTGGTTAATATATGTCAACAACCACTGTTTATAACGTATTGGCAGTTTTTATCGTTAT
Organism: uncultured Ruminiclostridium sp.; assembly: GCA_964450305.1. GTDB lineage: Bacteria > Bacillota > Clostridia > DSM-8532 > DSM-8532 > JAAYJG01. Next base: position 19,727 of record CAYVFB010000045.1, on the reverse strand, counting down.
TACTCAAAGGAAGACATACTCGTAAGAACAGTATCGATTCATCGAAGCAGGCACAGTATGTCATCCTTGACCCAGCGAAGCCATCCTGAGTACAGCGTAGCCATTCTGAGCGCAGCGAAGGATCTTTTCAGAAGAAATACAAGAGCTTTCACTTCATTCTAGATGACATCGCTGTGCTCAGGATAAAACATATGCCTCTGTATATAAATGATCCATATTGTCGCTGAAATGCAGCGAAGTATTTGCTTCGCATTGACTCTTTTGTTATAATTGAAACAATCTACAGATGAAAGAAGAAAAGTATGAAAAGCTTTGTTGAACTCGGTATAACCCCATCCATCCTGAAAGCGCTGGAAGAGATGGGTTTCAGCGAACCCACACCCGTACAGGAAAGAGCCATCCCCCATATTCTCAACCGTGAAGATCTGATCGTCATGTCCAAGACAGGCAGCGGGAAAACCGCCGTATTCGGTGTATCGATCCTTCAGTTAATAGAACCCGGCAAGCCCGGGCCTCAAGGTTTGATCCTGACCCCTACCCGGGAGCTCGCCGTTCAGGTAGACAGCGATCTGAAGAAAATATCCGCCCACCTCAATCATCAAACCACCGCCGTGTATGGGCAGCACAGCATGAATGTTGAAATACAGGCTTTAAAAAAAGGAGTGTCTGTTGTCACCGGAACGCCCGGAAGGGTGTATGATCATATCCAGCACGGGACTCTGAATACCCGCAATATCAGCTTTCTGGTGTTGGACGAAGCCGACAGGATGCTGGACATGGGCTTTATCGGGCAAGTTCTGAAAATAATCCGGACCCTGCCGAAAAACAGGATCACATTGCTGTTCTCAGCCACCATTCCTCCGGAGGTCAAGCGGATCTGTACCGACTATATGCGAAACCCCGTTACCATTGAAATAGAATCCCAGACAAAGACAGTGGATACCATTGAGCAAGTATATTATCGCGTGAACCATAACGAGAAGAGAACCCAACTGAACAGGCTGCTGATCACTGAACAGCCTGAAAGCTGCATCATTTTTTGCAATACCCGCATTGCGGTGGATCAGGTTCACAGCTTCCTCACCAGAAAGGGTTACGCATCCCATGCACTGCATGGAGATATCGCCCAAAGCACACGCATGAAGACCATGCAGCAGTTCAAGCAGGGGGAATTCCACATTCTCGTGGCCACCGATGTGGCGGCCCGGGGCATTCATATTGATGATTTATCCCTGGTATTCAATTATGACATCCCCATTGAAAAGGACAGTTATATTCATCGGATAGGCCGTACAGGAAGGGCTGGCAACGGCGGGCGTGCCATCAGCCTGGTAACCGGTGACGATTTAATGACCCTGTATGAAATCGAAGAACATATCGGTGCCTTGATTGAAGAGGCACAACTGCCAACAGAGGAAGTCTTTAATCAACGAATGTCGCAGGCGGAACAATGGCTTCAGGAAAATAAACTGAAAACCAGGCCTGCGATAAATACGCGGGACGATGCGGAAAATCAGCAAAGAAGGCCATCCGGGCGGCAAAGAACGGACGGCTCGGGGGCAGGACAACCCTCCGGACGCAGAACTGATAATAGGAACCGGGATGCTTCTCAAAACCAGCCAGTTGATGGCCAGGGAAGAACGCGCCCCGGCTATAACACTTCCCGTAATAGGGTTCCGGCAGGGGGAGAGAATCAGGAAGCGCTTCAACCGGCCAGAGTTGGTAGAAATGCAGACAGGAATTCAAGCTCCGACAGGAGCAGGAATTCAGATCCTGGCAGACCAATCCGGCAAGCGGAGGCAGGCAGGCAGACCGATGACAAACATGGAGTGACCACTGACACACACAGTCAGGGCACCGATTCCCGCAGACAGGGTACAGGGTTCACTCAGAACAACGCTGAAAACCGCAGTCAGGCCGGTCAAACCCGCAGGCAGCCATCCCGACCGTCCGCTGGGGCTTCGTCTGAACGCCAATACAATCCAGGCTCCGGAAATGCACAATCAACAGATAATCGCCGCACCCGCCGGGTCGGGGCTTCCACATCAGCATATTTCGGCAAACAGATATCCGAATCCCTACAGGCAAGCCAGCCCCGTGCAAATGATACTCATAACCGTCAGCAGGCTGGCACCACGGGCAGGAAACCTTACACTCAGGATGGAACACGCACAGGTTCGAGACAGGGCTTGTATAGAAAGCAGTCAAACACTGTAAGCCCGGCACACGGACATGTCAATACGCGTGCAGAGGGCCAAAAACAGGAAACGGCAACGAGCAAAGAACCCCTGATCAAAAGGATCTTTTATCGCCTGTTTGGTAAATAGAAAAATTCAGGGTATTTCCTGATGCTGAAGGTGATGGAATGTTGGCCGGATGAATGCCCTTGTGTACTTGGTTCCCAGCCCGCTTGAAGCGATAAAACTCGGATACCAGCGAGCGGTATCCCAGCTCTTTGAGCAGCGTATACGGAACCTTTCTGAAATTCATCCTGTTATATTTACCGGTTACAACAAAACGCAGCTTTTCCTGAATATAATCATCCAATTGCCGAAGGTGTTTGGAGCCGGTCATCACCGGGAAAAACCATCTGGACCAGTAAAAGCGGGTTTGCTCGTCTTCATTGCCAAACAGCTTTCGGTTCAAAAGGTAAATCATCTCTTTTGTCGCGTCCAAAGGCTTTAAATATCCCTTTACAATTTTTCGCCGCATTTTTTTCGCAAGGCGATATACCTTGGCCTTCAGCTTTTGGATGGTCCCATAGGCCAGTGTAATCTCTGTTTTGTCACGACACAGACCAAGGAATTCCCAGGATTGACCCTTCATGCGGATAACTGTTTTTTCAGGATTGATCCTCAACCCTTTTGAGAAAAGCATCTGTTCCAGCCAGGTCATTTTTGCTTCAACCTGCTCTTCCTCCACGAAAAAAACAATATCGTCGGAATATCTGGCATAGGTGATGCCTTCGAGCATGAAGGCTTCGTCAATGTCTGAAAGATAGATGTTTGCAAGTAATGGGGCCAGCGGATTTCCTGCCATTACCCCTTTTTGCTCAGCAATCGCCGGTGCATCACCCCGAAAGATCCGCTGATCCTCCAACAGGTTTTTTACAAGGCTGTACTCCGGGCTTGATGCATCAAGCTTTTCTGTAAGCATCCGCATCATCGCCGGCACATCAATGCTATTAAAATAATTATGAACATCCAGCTTCACACAGCATTTTTCATGAAGCTTTCTGTCCGAGAGCAGCTTTCTGTATGCCGCCGCGGCACCTCCGCCCGGATGAAAGGAAAAGCACAGGTTTTCAGAATAAAGAGGCTGTGTTTGCAGCAGTTTGTTAACAATTCTTAGCACCAGCTTCTCTTCGGGCTGATGAATATATACCGTTCGTTTCTTACCGGTTTTCATTTTAGAGATTTTAATTTCTTTCGGCGGATGGAAGCTGTACCTTTTATTCAATACAGAGGCTGCAAGGCTTTGATAACGGCCCGAAGAAAGGATCTGCTCATAGCAGGCTATCTCTTCTTTCTTTCTGGGGTTTTTTTGCCTGAACTCTTCCAGGTAGTCCGTCCATAATTTGTGATCCATTATTTCTTGTATCACTGCTGTGTCCATGAAAACCTCGCTGGTGCATCTCTTACATGGTGGCAGGTTCGGGATAAAGACAAGAAAGAAGCAGGAAAGAGCGGCATTTGAAGCCATAACATGGCACAGGAGTGAACACGAGGCCAACCACCTCCACAGTTGAACGAACCGTTCATCAAGCCTCTGCTTTCTCCCACCGGAGGTATCCTTGCGGATATCTTTCCTGCTTATGCTGTTATTTTAACCGAAAAAAAAGAGTTCTGCCAGTCTTTTTGTAAAATGATGAAGAAATGTGAAACAGAACCGTTACTATTCACACCCCCCATTGATCAGTTCATAAGTCGCCGCATAGGTATGTGTTTTATCCTGAACGCGGCGATGTCATCCTGAGCGAAGCGAAGGATCCTGGTGCAATGTGAGTTTCTTCACTTCGTTCAGCAAGCTGCGCCTGCTTAGCTGTGAACAGTAAAATAGAACTGAAACAGTCATTCATTCTTTTCAGCTAAACATCTGTTATACTTGATTTATCCTTATATATTGATTAAAATTTCCGGGCTGGAAAAGTGATTATTTCGAAACCCTCCACTATAACACCGGGGTTATCGATTGTTGTAGAATAGTAGCACAGATGAATGGAAAAAACATGGAGGGTTATTATGAATGACTTTATTGAAATCGTTGGCGCAAGGGAAAACAACCTGAAAAATTTGTCCCTGAAGATCCCAAAAAACAAACTCATCGTCCTTGCAGGCGTTTCAGGTTCAGGGAAATCCACACTTGCCTTTGATACACTGCAGAAGGAATGTCAGCGTCAATACATGGCCTCTTTGGGAATGGTCACTGATTTTCTGACAAAACCCAAGGTTGAATCGATTACAGGCCTTTCGCCATCCATCAGTATTGACCAGTATCTGACCAACAAAAACCCCCGTTCCACCGTTGGAACAGTCACCGAGGTTTTTACCTATTTGCGCCTGTTGTATGCCAAGCTTGGAGAAAGGCCCTGCCCTCAATGCGGCACGCTGGTCCGGCCTTCCTTTGAAAACAGTTCGGAGGCTGATTTATGGGATTCGGAAGATGATAACGCATTGGATCATGAACATGGTGAAAGCGATGAAGCCGATGGAGTTGTCTGCTCAAACTGCGGTCACATGTTGAACGAGCTGATCATGGCTGATTTTTCCTTCAACAAACCCAATGGAGCCTGCCCGGCGTGCACGGGTCTGGGTGTTATCAGCAAACCCGATGTAGGCAGCATTCTGGATGAATCAAAAAGCCTTCGGGAAGGCGCCGTATTAAGTTGGGAAAAATCTCTCATCGATTTTTACAGCAATGCGATGGGTGTTGCCGCACAGTATTATGGTTTTGACTTTGATCCCAACCAACCTGTACGGGAATTTGGAGAAATTCAAAGAGACTATCTGCTATATGGTGTGAACAGCGAAGAATTCAAGCGCCATTATCCCGGAATACAACCGCCCAGTAATGCTTTCAAGGGAAAGTTTGAAGGTGTGATTACGGCAATGACCCGAAAATATGCCGATCATGAAATTGACGAAGCAGCTCGGGAAAAGATGGAGAAATACTTCATCCGGCATACCTGCCCCGAATGTGATGGAACCAGACTGAAGCCTGAAAGCAGGCAGGTCACCGTGGCTGGGGAAACCATAACGAACCTTTCCCAAAAAAGCCTGCAGGAGCTGAAGGACTGGCTGGAAAGGCTGCCGGAATCCACCTCCGAATCAGGCCTTACCATCCTGAAATCCGTTTTGGATGATCTGTCGGCGAGGATTCAACGCCTTTTGAATGTTGGTCTTGGGTACCTGTCGATGGAAAGGCCAGCTACCTCCCTTTCGGGTGGCGAAGCACAGCGGCTGAGGCTGGCGTCACTTTTGGGCTCCGGCTTAACAGGGGTGCTGTATGTATTGGATGAACCCACTATCGGGCTGCATCCCCGGGATACCGAAAGGCTGATCGCCGTGTTGAAGCAGTTGAGGGATCTGGGGAATACCGTGCTGGTAATAGAACATGATACCGAACTGATGAAGCGGGCGGATTATATTATTGATATCGGCCCAGGTGCCGGGCGAGCTGGCGGAACCCTTGTAGCCGCAGGCACACCGGACGAAATCAGCGCGTATGACCATTCCCTGACCGGAAGGTTCCTCAGTGGAAAGGATCAAATCCCCATTCCTCCCTTCCAAAGAGAACCGACAGGCCGCGAGCTTGTGGTTGAAGGTGCGAAAGAGCATAACCTGAAGGACATAACAGTGAGGATCCCCCTGGGACTTTTAGTAACCATGACCGGGGTATCCGGTTCAGGAAAATCGACGCTGCTGTTTGATATTGTGGATAAGGCTGCCGCTCAAAAATATAGTCGTGCCAGCGAAGTTCCCGGGAAATATGATCGCATTGCTGGTTGGGAATACATTGACAAGGTCATCACCATCGATCAGGCACCTATCGGCAGAATACCGCGCTCCAATGCCGCCACATATACCGATACCTTTACGGCGATTCGCAATGTTTACGCCCAGCTGCCTGAAGCCAAAAAAATGAAGCTCTCTGCCCGGCATTTCTCGTTTAATGTGCCAGGCGGAAGGTGTGAAAAGTGCCAGGGAGCCGGCGTGCTGGCGATAAAAATGCAATTTCTGCCCGAGGTTCAGGTAGTATGTCCTGCCTGCAAAGGTGCACGTTTCAAACGCGAGGTTCTTGCTGTGAAGTACAATGGGCACAGCATTTCCGATGTTCTGAACATGTCCATTGACGAAGCAGCCGATCTATTCAACGCGAATGACGCCGTGGGTGACAGACTGATGCTGATGAAGGAAGTCGGTTTAGGTTACCTGAAGCTGGGGCAGCCGGCCACCACCCTGTCAGGGGGTGAAGCGCAGCGCATCAAGCTGGCAAAGGAACTGTCCCGCAAAAGCAAGGGGCACACCTTATATCTGCTGGACGAACCCACAACAGGCCTGCATCCATCCGATGTCAAAAAGCTTGTCAATGTGTTGCAGCACCTGGTGGATGCCGATAATACAGTTGTTACGATTGAGCATAACCTGGATGTGGTCAAAACCTCAGACTGGGTGATCGATTTCGGCCCTGAAGGCGGCCTGGAAGGCGGCGAGATCATCGCCTGCGGAACCCCCGGGCAATTAGCTGCCGTGAAGCATTCGCATACAGGTCAATACCTGGCGAAGATTTGAGTTAACCGCTGGGACGGTTCTATGAGGCACTGGGATTAGTTCTGGTGTTGAGTCACGCAGAGTTACTGTGGCGGTTATTAGCGAGTGACTTCATTGAGCCAAACAGAGCCGTCCCATTACACAAAATAGCAGGAGATAAGTATGAAGCATTATAAGACCTCAGAGGTTGCAAAGCTTTTCAACCTTCACCCCAATACAATACGCCTTTATGAACAATGGGGGCTGCTGCCTGTCGTGCCCAGAAGCTCTACGGGATACAGGCTTTTCACCCAGGCTCATATCGATCAGATAAAGCTGATCCGGCTTACCATGAAGTGTTCCCTGTTTGGAAGAGGGATTAAAAAAACTGCTTATCAAATGATTCATCTTGCTGCGGAAGGCAGTTTTCAGGATGCGTTTCAGTATGCCCAAATCCTGAAAGGTATGCTTCATACAGAATGTATGCAGGCAGAAGAAGCGGAAAAGTTTCTGGAAAGTTGGGCTTTGATTACTGCTACGGGTACACATATCAACTCCACGCCAACACAAAAGAAAACAGCAACAAGCAGTCGGCTTGATTCTTCAAAGGTCTATGAAGAAGCTATGCCTTCCCCAGGTGATAAAGTCAGCTTTCAAGCCGCTGCTGAGATTTTAAGCATAACCCCGGACACACTGCGGGACTGGGAACGCAACAACCTCATCCATATCCCCCGTAACCCCTTAAATGGTTACCGCGAATATGGCATTGAGGAAATTAACAAGCTTCGGGTTATCCGGGCGCTCAGACGCTCCAATTACAGCAATATGGCCATCCTGCGTGCAATGCAAAAGCTTGAGTCCGGTTCTTCAGAAGGGCTTCTGGAAGCTCTCGACAACCCTGAACTCGATGCCGATAGAGGTTATCTGTGTTTTACCGACAGCCTGCTGACTACGCTGCGTACCGCAAAAGAGGCCATCGAGGAAATCATCTGCCAACTAAGCCAACAGATTTCGGTTTAGGGTCCGTTCGTAATATTTTAGGCTTTACCGCCAATCATTTATGATAAATGTATACTGGTTTCTTATTTTCGGGATGTAAAAGATCAAAAACAGAGCAAGCCTTCTGAACGAATCACGTCCCCAACACCACTTGCTGCCACCATTCCTTTGGAAAAGTTTGTTTGGCATTAACCCTCTACATGCCCGCAGAAGAGAGAATGCAAAAGTTTGCGAAAACTGTAGAAAAACCTCAACTGAATTGATACAATAGACTAAACAACACAGAGCTTGCGTTTTCCAGCATCCACTCCATCTACCCATGTCGGAAATTGAGCACATCTGTGTAATCTGCCATGTTTGATAAATCCGGTTTACAAGGAGTTTGAGCGATGAAGAAGAACCATATTGGCATCATTATCAGTATCATTATCATTGTAGCACTGGTGATCTCAAACCTGTATTTCTTCAAAAAGACCATGGATCTCAATAAGCAGCTGGGGCGGCTTTACGAGCTGGAGGCTCTGATCAGCAGCCTGAAGGCAGAGCATCAGGATGAAATCGAGCAACTGATGAAAGATCAGGAAGATCAGCTTTCCGCGATTACAAACGAATACACCGACAAGTTTGAAACTATGAAAAAAGCATTGAACGCTTTTGAATACGAGTTGGAAGAGTTCTATAAGAATAAACATATTCTGAAGGAAGATTACCTTGAGAACCTTCAAAAAATCAAAGAAATTCAAAAAACCCTGGAAGAGGGTGACTAATCACCTATTCGTGGAATTCACTTTTCCAACTGGTGAATTCTGAATATCCAGAAACCGGTATACTAATATTTCTTAGTAGTGCCCGCAATTAAGCAAACAAAAGGAAGGGAACAGATCATGAAAAAAAATCTTATCATTTCGTTGCTGCTCGTCGCCCTGGCGCTGTCTTTTACAGCCTGTAAAGGAAAAAACAAGCCTCAGCAAAACCCTCAGCCAACAACAAATGAAAATATGAAAACCGATCAGACAGGAAATAAACCTGTATCTCCAACCGAGCCCGTCAACGCAGGAACCCCTCCAGACAACGTCGCTGCCGGCGATGCATCACAACAGATTTCTCTGGTCAGCGATGATTTCTTTATGCCCGTTGAAGATGTTTTTTCTATTACCGGCAGAGGCACCGTTGTAACCGGTAAAATCCTGACCGGGCATGTGTCAACGGGTGCAGAAATTGAACTGGTGGGGCTGTCCGATGAAGGAAGAACAGTCAAGGCTGGCGGAATTGAGATGTTTCGCAAGATAACTGATTACGCTCAGGCAGGCGATAATATTGGAATTATCCTTGAAGGGCTGGAACGCACTGATGTTGAAAGAGGACAAGCCCTCACTGCAAAGGGGAATGTTTCTGCGCATAAAACCTTTTCAGCAACTTTAACCTTTGAAGATGGTGTAGAAGTCAATGCTCCAAATGGGGTCATCAAAGCACTCTGTTATTTTTTCACAACGGATACAACCAGTACGATTTATCTTGATGAGAACCATGATAATAACAGTACCACCGCAGCCCAGATAGAGCTGTTATCCAGCCTGCCCATGAAAGAAGGCACAGCTTTTACCGTTCGCCATGAAGGTAAAGTCATTGCGAAGGGAGAAGTAACCGCACTGGATATCGAAATAAGCAACAAATCGGCACAAGCAGGTGAAATCATTATCAATACCTCAAACGCCCCTGACACTGCAAGTGCTTCTAATACTTCCAGCCCTTCCGACGCTCCTAACGATCAGAAACTCGATGAAAATGGAGGATACTCTGTCACGCTTGTGAACAGTGGTGCGCAAAAAATAAAGGTCATTAAAGCAATAAGAGATATCACGGGGCTTGGCCTGGCGGAAGCTAAGGATTTGGTGGATAATGCCCCCTCGGTCATAAAAACTGGCTTGACCCTGGAAGAAGCTCAAGAAATAAAAGCCGAACTTGATGCTATGGAAGCAACGGCTAAAGTTGAATAAGCCGGCTATTAATATAACGTAGCTCAACTTTCCCACCTCAACTTTTGAGTAGTGTTTTGAGGTGCTGATACCGACATGCTCAGGTGTGATATTACCCCACCGTTAGTAGCTTTCTGTGCAGACAAGCGCTTAAAATACCGTGAGATAATTGGGTAACGTAATGATGAAAGTTTTATTGCTAAAACTGAAATGAAAAATTTGTTGGCATTTTTACAATCAATAATACGGGAGGGAAACCCAGGGTATCCTCCCGTATTATTGATTGTTTCATGATTTTACTGGTAAAACCCGGTGTTTTACTCTTTCTCACTTCCAACGAAATCAGCAGAGGCATATTGCACGGAAACCACTTCGTTGTTTTCCAGAATGAAGCTGAGGTTGCATTTCCCTTTGGTATAGGTGTACTGGCTGAAGGATTGCTGATAATCCGTGCCATACGCCTTTGTAATATCCTCCAGGGCGGCGTTCAGACCTATGCCCTCTGGCGTTGTAACACTGTCATCGAGGAAATAGATGGATGAAATATAGTCTTTATCCCCTTTGGTATAGGTTTGGAATTCAAAACCACTGTAGGTGTATATTTTATCCATCCCTTCAAAGGCACAGCTTGGGGCCTCAAAATAGTTCATGGGCTCGCCCAAAGCTTTAAGAACCGGGGCGGATGGGGCTTCAATGGCTATCTGAACGCCTTTATACTCAAAAAAGTAGCCCAAATCCTCTTTTTCATTGGAATTGCCCACCTGCGGCTGCGGGTTGTTATTATTTCCGGAAACATTTCTGTTTTCACCGTTGATCAGCAAAATGGCAACAACTCCTGCAACCAGTAAAAGTGCAACAACAATAATCACCATCACATTTTTCTTCATTTTAATCCTCATTCCTCCTGGTGTTGAATGCCTTGATATACCCAAGCGATTCCAGTTCGGCGTATTGGTCATCCATCGTCTGGTAATAGAAGGCAGTTTTGTCACTCCATTGTTCCTTCAAAGCGGCATTGCTGCGGTGATCCTCCAGCGCGAAGCGTTCTGTCAGGATTTTTCCGAAATACACCGACATCTTTTCAGCGCCTGAAAGGTTCAGGTGCAGCCCGGCGTCATAGGTATCACGGCTAAAGTCAATGCCTATTTCATCAGTATAATCTAAAAAGTTCATATAAGAAAGACCATTTTTGTTCGCATATTCCCGTATTTGGTCGTCCCATTGCTCATACCAATGGGGATAAAGGGTGGGCGCCTTTATTAGAACAAGCTCTATGCCATTATCTTTACACAGAGCTGTCATTTTATCAAGGTAATCATAGCAGACATCACTGAATTGGTAATTGGACAGCTTCTTCGCCTGCGGCAGATTTGTCATGGGCTTTGAGTCCACGCGCATCAAATAGCCGTTATGGGAAATCTGTTCCTTCTTCAAAAGGTATTCAAAATCCTCTCCCTTTAATTCGCTCCACCTGGAATGGTAACGCAGGATCGGAAATAAATATGTTATAAACTCTTCATCCTCCATCATCGAAGCCCGAATGGCCTTCAGCTTTGAAAGAGACAGCGGCATGGCATCCAATGCCATGCGGTTGTATGCTTCCTTTTGGGGTTCGTCATATTTCATTGAAAGAACATTAAACACAACCACCTTGGGCTTTTCATACCGAAGCGTTTCCTCCAGCAGGTAATAGGAATGCCAGATCAGCTGCTGTGCGCTGCCGCGGATAAAACTGGTGATGCCGTATTTCTCCCACAGCGTTACCGGTGAGAAGTTTTCATAAACCTCACAATCCCCGATAAAGATCACATCGTGGTTCTTGTTCTCTTCCTGATAATACTCGGAAATCAGAGCACCTTCAAGGATCTCCGTCATGTATTTGGGCATCAGGAGCCTATCAAGAAAGCTTAACAATATGATGGTTATGATGACCGCTGCGGCCACATGAATGATTTTTCTTTTTTTCATGGTCCTCTTCTTTCTGATGACTTAAGTGGGCTGAGCCCGCAACCAGGTAACGGAAGCTTACAGCTGCATTACATCCAATTCCTGGCAGCAGCAAATGACTAAAACTGGTTGTAAATAAACTGATTACTGTCGTAACCGATGCCATATGCCCCAAAGGTGATCACCGCTATCAGCAAAATAATGTATACCGCATAGCGCACCAGCCCATGTCTTTCCGACAGTTTTTCCCTGAGGCTGCCGTCTCTTTGCAGCAAACTGAAGGTGATCATCGCCAAAACCCCCAGCAGCAGAACAAGGTAATCCGCGCGCTGCAAACCCAGCTGGAGTAATGCTCCGTTGAAGACCTCCCTGAAATTCCACTTTGTAAACAGGGTTCCAAACATCCTGAAGCTTATTCCCACATCCCGGTAGCAATCCAGGATTCGCAGCGAGCACATCAAAAGGAAGGTTCGCACGACCTGAAACATCCGGAACAGGAAGCTTTCCCGAACATGAAACCTTGCGTGAAACCTCTCGTACAGGGGTTCGCATTCCTGTGAAATGATGATCACCAGGCAGTTCATCAACCCCCACACGACAAAGTTCCAGCTGGCGCCATGCCAGATACCGGTGGCAAACCACACCGTAATGGTGGAAAGATAGACGGGCACTCTCTTTCCTATCCTGTCCCCAAGCTTCGCTCTGCTGTTTTTGGAAAGGTTCAGCATAGGTGTGCTGATGGAGATGGGATAAAACACATAATCCCTGAACCATGTTCCCATGGTGATGTGCCACCTTCTCCAGTATTCGGTGATGGACTTTGAAAAGAACGGCCGTTGGAAGTTTTCCTGCAGCCTGATGCCAAACACCTGGGCGATACCGATGGTAATATCGATCCCGCCGGTAAAGTCAGCATAAAGCTGTACGGCATAAAAGAGCATCCCCACCAGGACAAAAATGCCCTGATAATTCTCAGGATCCTTCGTGATGACATTCACCGCCACTAAAATGCGGTCGGCAATGACCAGCTTTTTAAAGAAGCCCCAAAGAATGCGCTGCAGGCCGAAGGAAATGTTGCGCCCGTCAAAGGAATGCTCTTGATACAGGGTTTGGCTTAAATCATCATAACGACTGATGGGGCCCTGGATCAATTGCGGGAAGAAGGATACGAAAAGCGCCAGCTTGGCCAGGTTTTTCTGGGGCTCATATTTCCCGCGGTACACATCCACCAGGTAGCCTACAGTCTGGAAGGTGTAAAAGGAGATGCCCATGGGCAGCATCAGATCCAAAAAAGACAATTCACCACCCTGAAACAGGCGGAGAACCGAATTGATGTTGAAAATTACAAAATTTGTATACTTCAGTACCGCAAGAATGCCCAGATCGACTCCAAGGCATAACAGCAGCAGCTTCTTTTGCCTTTTATTAATTTTTTCCTTGTAAGCTTTCTTTTCTTCCTTTGACAGTGTTGCTTTATTTTCTTTCAAATATGCTGCCTGTTCCTTGTGCAGCTGCCCAATTTTGTTTGAAAAGAAAAAGGTCGCCAGAATGGTCACGGCCATAAAGGCCATATTGTCCCAGCCCGAATAGCAGTAAAAGGCCAGGCTTCCCGCTAGAAGAAGGCACCATTGGAGCTTTTTCGGGATCAGGTAATACAGAATAAACAGTATTATCAAAAACAATATGAAGGTATATGAGGTAAACAGCATATGATTCCAGTCCTTTTAATTTATTGGCTTAAGTTACCAAGCTTGTTTGAACATGCCTGTGAGTATGTGAAGATGCTTCTTCGCAGCCTGATGATTAGATTCTTCGCTGCGCTCAGCAGGCACACACTCGGGATAACAGGCACACTTTCAGGGGGACAGGCACACGTTCGGGATGCCAGGCAGGCTCGAGATAACAGGCACACGCTTAGGATAGCAACCAACCTTACTCGTCCTGCAGCCGCTCAATCAAAGCATAAAGCGCTTTCGCCGAATTAAAATTCTCCGGGATGATCTCATCCACCGGAATTCTTACATCGTATTCTTCATTAATTTCTGAGATCAATGTGATGATATCAAAGGAATCCAGCACCTTGTCGTCGATCAGGGTTTCACTGGCTTCAAAGTCAACTTCGGGATGCAGCTCCTGCAATATATTCAATAATGCTTCCATTTTACATAGTCTCCTTTTTCTTCTTCACATATTTTTCCTTCAGCAATAACCTGTTTATTTTCCCATTATTGGTCAGCGGCATGACCTCCAGCTGATCCACCATGTTCGGAATCATATATCTGGGCAGCTTTTCCTTGGCATATTGCACCACCTCGGCTTTAGCCGGGCTGCCCATATAGCACAGAATGATTTTTTTCTTCTCGTCATCAAAAATACAACAGGAGTTGACAATGCCATTCATGGTATTGATCACCATCTCAATTTCACCCAATTCGATGCGATGCCCCATATGCTTGATTTGATAATCCTTGCGGGACATGAAAATCAGCTCGCCCCGTTCGTTCAACCTGCCAATATCTCCGGTGCGGTAGATCTGTTCAGGGTACATGTCATTCAGCGGGTTTTGCACAAAGGCGTCATGAGTGCGGGCAAAATCCTTGTAATACCCCAGTGTCAGTGAAGTGCCGCGGATGCAGATCTCACCGGGCTGTCCCGGAGCCGCTTCCCGGTTTTGATCATCGAGCAGCAGGATTTCGGTATTCCTGAAGGGCTTTCCGATGGGGATGACCTCCTGCTCCGAAAAATCCCTGTCCACCTCATAATAACAGGACATGCCGGTAGCTTCAGTGGGCCCGTACAGGTTGATAAACCGGGCATTGGGCATGGTCTTCTTCCACAGCAGGAACTGCTTCATCGGAAATACTTCGCTGCCAAATGCAATGGTGTGCAGGGTTTCAGGGATAACCTTTTCAAATACGCCCAGGCCGGAGATCATCGTCAGTGCCGGAACCACCCAGCAAACCGTGTTGATCCTTTTCTCATTCATAAATTCCACCAACTTCAGCGGGAACATGAACAGCTCCTTTGGAATGATCACGGCGGTGGCGCCAAACTTCAGTGTGGGATAGATTTCCTTCAGGGAAGCATCCACATACAGCGGGGTCTGGTTGCCAAATATGGTATTTTCGTTTATAGCCAGAACCTCGGACAGGCTTTCGATGTAATCGATCACCGAGCGATGACATGCCACCACCCCTTTGGGAACCCCGGTGGAACCGGAGGTAAACACGATGTAGATCGGGTCGGTATCGATGGCCTTGGAGGCAATATACTGTAAAGCCGCTTCATCCAGCTGGGTATTCACCATTTCATCATAGAGGTAAATATTTCCCGTGTATCCAAACTGTCCGATCTTATCCCGTGTGGAATCATCACACAGGATCGCTGCTGGCTTCAGGTTTTCAAGGATCAATTCGATGCGGTGTGCCGGCATCTCTTCATCGATGGGCACATAGTAGTTCCCTGAATAAACCACGCCCAAGAAGGTGACGATGGTTTTCGGGTGTTTTTTCATAAAAACCACAATGGGTTTCTTATATAGACTCTGTTGGTTCAAGAAAGTTCCTATGGCCCGTGCGCTGTCATAAACCTGGCGGAAGGAAAGTGCTTCCGATTCATTGGCATAGCAGGCTTTGTCCGGATATTGATGAACAATATTCTCAAGATATTCAAGAATATTCGTTTGTCTTTTCATTTTTCGTGTTCACTCCTGTGTTAATTTTCCAGTTTTTCTTCTGCTGGATATGCGGTTGCATATCTTGTATTTTCGGTGGTACTGATTCAATTTTCATCTCACCAGACGCTCGTATTCCTTTTTTAAGCGGCCTTCACAAAGCAATACGGATTTTCGGGCGAGCACCTCCATGCTGTCCAAAAAGCCGGAGCCCAGTGGAAAATCCCTGTGAATCATCGACAGCTCGGTACACCCAAGAAGGATGGCCTGAGCTCCATTTTCTCTCAGTTCTTTTTCTACCAGGTTGAAATCTTCCATCTTCACAGGCTGATTGGCCTTTATGCTGCCATAAATGATATCCATCACGCGCTTTTGGCCTTGCACAGAAGGTTCAACCACGCTTATTCCGTGCTTCTTCAGTCCTTCCCTGAAAAAACCGCTGGAGATGGTTCCATCGGTAGCCATCAGACCAACCCTTTGGATTCCCTCCTGCTTCAGGCAGACGGCTGTTTCTTCGATCATATTGATGACCGGTGCTGCAATCCCCTCCTTAAGCTGTTGGTAAAAAAAATAAGCGGTGACGCAGGGTATCGCAATATAATCCACTTGATGATCCGCCAGCTGGTTTCCAACCTTTACGATCGCTTCCAGAGGGCTATTGCTGCTTTTCCCGACAATAAAGCTTGTCCTGTCGGGTGTATCCGGCCTGTTGAATATGATCATCGGAATGTGTTCACAATCGGCCCCGGCATCGGTCATTCGAACCACCAGCTCCATGAAGTATGCCGTTGCCAGCGGGCCCATTCCTCCAATAACACCTAGCTGTTTCGTAAATTTTCCCCCTTTGGTGATGGTAGTTTTTGTTTGTACAAGTGGTAAAAACATTATTCCCAGGATCGCTTTTGGTCATTCCTGGCAGGGCTGTTATGAAAGAGTGCGAGGATTTTATTCATTGCCAGGCTGCATGTTCAGCAACACGCACCCATGAGCAGTCAAGCTATTTACTTATTCCTTCCTTCGCAGCGCAAGGATTTCTTCCGTAGGCTCTGCTTCGGATTCCGGATATTTTTCTCTGTCATAACGGTAATAGTACTCGTTCTTTCCAATACGCTTGGAAAATGCGTCTGCCTCTTCGGTGGTCAGCATGAACGCAGTAAAATTGGATTTATGGGGGCAGGCATCAAAATGGTACCAGCCTTCACCGTAATTCACCATATGCCAGTAATGATGTGCTTCTCCTTCGAAAGATGCCCGTTCTATGCTTAATGTCGTAACGCCTATCTTATCCAGCAGCAGATGTGACATGGAATAATAGGTGAAACAATCGCCCACCGCTCTGACAATTCCGCTTTTGGCTTCGCTCATCCAGTCTGATTTATCGGATGTACCTGTATATGAAACATGATGCTTGATATAGTGATAAACCGCCCATGACTTTTCCAGCACGGTCATATCTTCAGTGATAATCTCGGCTAGAATCTCATCCGCCAGTTTGTCCAGCTCTTCCCGGGTGACTGCCTGTTCAATGACTGAAACGGTTAGCTCCATCTCGGTCTTGTTGCCGGAAGAATCGACGGCGGAGTAGAGTACCGGGTATTCCCCGACAACCTTCAGGTTCACCTGGCTGCTGTCTACCGTTACCACCACTTCCCCATCCTTGTTGTCTTCAGCATATACACCTTTTTTGTAAGAGAACGGCACCCCAATGTAGGCGATGGCTTTCTTGGCCCCGTATATTTGTGGCGGATCAAGATCGGGCTGAAGGTTCAGGATGCTTTCCAGCATGGTTTTATTCCCGCCCGCATCGGTTAATACAAGGGTAACCGGCTGCTCCCCGATTCGATTGTAATCGGGTTCCTGTAAATAAGCAACTGATACCTCGGTTTCGTCCTGAATATCCTTAACAAAAGTCCCGGCTTCAACAGCCTTCCCCAGCCATCCGTCCTGTTGAACCGCAATGGCAGCGGGGGCAGTGGTGTCGACCACCTCTAAGGTGGAATCGCAAATAACCCCGTCAATGTTCAATTGAACCGGATAGCTGCCAATTTGACTAAAGTTAACGTTCTCTCCCGTTATGGTGATATTGTCGGCCGTAACGCCGGGTTTCAAAAAATCTGTTATTGCAAGATCTGTGGTTCCCACTTCAACCTGAAGCGTATGCACTGCTTTTGATATTCTAAGGGTGGTTTCATACTCGTTGATGTTTCCGGATCTGTCGGTTAAAACCAGCGCCACAGGCTGTGTGTTCAGCTTTGACATATCCGGCGCGGATTTATATGAAACCATTACATCTGTGGCATCGGTAATGCTTGTAAAAAAATCTTCAGGTTTGAGCTCCTCTGCCTGGACCAAATCGATTGACCGAACCTCTCCGATGGGGGCTGTTGTATCGACAACCTGCAGCGAAGACTTGAATTTTCTTTGGCCAACTCGGATTTCAATCGTATATACCCCGGGGGTATTGACTGGAATTGTAGACAAATCAGTAATAAAGCTGGCTTTACGTTTTGCATTCGTTAAGAAAAGTTCTGCCGCGGGGTAACCAGAACCAGCCTCTATCGTAACAGTTTCGACAACGCGCTTGCTGCCGAAAATAAATATTAGTACAATAATCTCAATAGCCAGAAAAACAAACAGGAATTTCTGTACCTTCTTTTTTTGGCTGCGTTTCAAATTTCCCACCTCTATACTGTCTATAGTTGCTTTACACGGGTTCACGGCTGATGATTGAGCCTTATAATCAAACCCATCATGCATTTTCAGCCCGCAGCGTGAAAGCAACCGAAGCTTTCTGATATCTAAAGACTCACAGCAAAAACACTGCCACGCTTTATCATAACATATCAGCATCCTCAATTCTATATGTTTTTCATTGCTTGAACAAGCCTGTTTTTACCATGACAGCCTGGATAGCAGGCAAGTAAGCGCAGCCAGCTGAACGAAGTGAAGGATCTTGCATTACTCCTGACAAGATCCTTCGCTGCGCTTAAGATAAAACACATATTTCTGTTTTTTGACCTGGTGGTATAAGTAAAGCTAACAGCAACAATGGCGTCATTTCCTCTGATTGCGGGTTATCTGATTTCAAGGCCGTTTCTATGCTCCCGGCAAAACGGTCTTCAGGTACCTTCCCGTGTATGAAGCTTCCACCGCTGCTACCTGCTCCGGAGTGCCTTCTGCAACGATGTATCCTCCGCCGTTGCCGCCTTCGGGCCCCAGATCAATGATATAGTCCGCCGATTTAATCACATCCAGGTGATGCTCGATGACAATCACCGAGTGCCCGCTGTCCACCAGCCGGTTCAGGCAGTCCAACAGCTTCTGGATATCGGACAGATGCAGGCCCGTTGTCGGCTCATCGAGAATATACAGGTTACGTGTGCCTCGCTTAATCTTTGACAGCTCATAGGCCAGTTTCACCCTTTGAGCCTCTCCGCCGGAAAGGGTCGTGGCGCTTTGTCCCAGCCGAAGGTATCCCAACCCCAGCTCGTTCATGATGCCAAGCTTGTGCTTGAGGTAGCTGTTGCCCTTGAAAAATTCCAGTGCCTCCTCAACGGTCATCTCCAGGATCTCAGCAATGTTGCGGCCTTGTACCTTGATTTCAAGCCCTTCATCCGAGAACCGCATGCCCTTGCACACCGGGCAGATCGTTTCGATATCGGCCATAAACTGCAGGTTTGTGACGATGATGCCGTCTCCGGCACAATGCTCACAGCGGGTACCGTTCGCATGGGTGAGGCTGAAATCGATGGCCTGATAACCCCGTTCGATGGCATCGGGCTGCTTGGCGAACAGATCCCGGATCTTATCATACAGACCGATATACGTAGCCGGATTTGACTTGCTGTTTCTGCCAATAGGGGTCTGATCGATGTTGATCACATTGTTTATCAGCTCCGCACCAAACAGGAAATCGTGCTCTCCGGCGGCGATTCGCGCCCCTGTTTTGTCTATTTTAAGCTGCTTGGACAAAATTTCATTGATAAGCGAGCTCTTGCCGGAGCCGGACACACCCGTAATGCAAATAAAAACATCAAGTGGAATATCCAGATCAACGTTTTTGAGGTTGTTCTCGCGGGCTCCCTGAATGGACAGGAAGGTATCCCCCAACTGCCGCCTTTGCTTCGGAACCGGGATGTACGCTTCTCCCGAAAGATAACGGCCTGTAGCGGACTGCGGTGCGTTCATGATATCCTCGGCCTGCCCGCAGGCAACGATATTCCCTCCGTGGATACCCGGCCCTGGGCCGATTTCGATGATGTAGTCCGCGTTTTTAATCGTATCCATATCATGTTCTACGACGATAACGGTGTTGCCGATATCCCGCAGCTTCTTCATGGTATTAATCACCTTGTCGGAGTCTCGCGGGTGCAGGCCGATGCT
>CAYVFB010000044.1:0-25604 GCA_964450305.1 uncultured Ruminiclostridium sp. | reverse complement strand
GTTATCTTGTGTTTATTACCACCCATTTGTCTGAGTGTAGTACACACTAAACTTCCAAAAAACCGTGGTCCACCGCTTTTGTAATAAAGGCCTCAAAGTCTGCCCGGGCAGTGGCTTCATCGACGTTATACTCCGAAAGAATCGCCTGAATGATTTCTTCCTTTATTGCACCCTTTTCAATCAGATTCCAGATCAATGCTCCGGTTTCTGTTAATGAGGCAATGCTCATAAATTCCATTGCTTTGGCACCAACGGGTACAACCACCCATATCCCTGCTATTTCCTTAATCATAAACCCGTCTTTAATTTTCATGACTCTCCCCCAACTTTTCGTTATTGGGCTTTGCCCAGCATTTTTTCATAATGGAATACACCTTGAAGATCTTATACCTGAAGACTCTTAGCCTTAACCACACCCATGATAAAAACCTCCAACCCTTGTTGGTGCAAGGAATATCCCTGTTTTTTCTTCTGACGGAAACCACCTTCGCAGCCAACTGCTCAGGATATAATGGGCCTTCAATCCATTGCTGGGCGTCGCCAACCATAAAAAAAGAAGCTTCGGTCTTTTTATATACCCGATGTAATACATATATACCATTTGTACGCTTGACTAAAACAATATCACCCTTGCGTATTTCCTGAAAGCTCGTTTTTGACAATTCAACATTGTCACGGCCTTCTTTCAAAAAAGGGCTCATGCTTCTGCCTGTAACCGTGATACGGGCAGTTTGCCCGGAATGAAGCAGATCTGCAATGACAGGAAATATTGTATTGGATTTTACTTTTATCACCTGCATGTCATACTCCGAAGACTAAACCTGGTAATCGGTTGCTGATTTTCATAGATTGCGCCAATTATATACCTATAGTGTGTATAGATTTGTTCCATGCCAGCGGTATATAGGCTTATTCACCCAATTGTATGGACTCTTTGGGTTTTACAACAGTTTTACCTTTAGGGGTGAATTGTTCAATATTCTCTTCAGAAAAAACGCCATCCGGGCCGGTATGAACCGGAATATAGTATTTTGCCTGAATCAGCTCTGCTGCTTCGGTTGCTTCCTGCGGACCCATGTTGTAGACATTGTCCATGGGTAAAAGGGCATATGTCAGGCTTAAATCAGCCAGCTCTTTCATCTCTTCGATCTTTGAAGTGTCTCCGGCATGGTAAAGCTTGATACCGTCAAATTCTAAAACAAAGCCGACCGAGCTGTCCTTTGAATGGTTCTTGTTATATGCCGCTACCGCCTGTATTTTAACACCGGCTTGTTCAAAGGACTGGTACTGTCCATCCATCAAAGCTTCCTTCCAGCTGATGATTTTGCAGTTTTCATTCTTGTTCTTTATTTTGCCGATCTGGTTGTGATCGCCATGGCCATGGGTGATCAAAATGATATCTGCAGGCTCATTGTAATCCTTTCCGTAATAGGGATCCACATAGATAACAATGCCTTCTTTTGTAATGATTCGGATGCTTGCATGCCCAAGATAATCAAGCTGGGCATAATCTCTTGTTTCCATCTGTATCATCCCTTCTTCCTTATCACTTGAGATTTCGCTATTTCTGTTTGTATCCGCTTGCTTTGGCTCATCCGGAACCCGATTATTCTGAGAGCACCCGGATATAACAAGAAGGGATAAAAAAATAACAACAGCTCTAATCGCATTTGTTTTTCTCATAATTCTCCCCAAAGCTTTACCTTTTTTTGATTCAATTATATCATACGAAAACTAAGATGCATACTTTGGATTGTGAAAAACTGCTGAGGTGCAGAAGCGTTGAAAAATAAAAATATGAAAAAAACAGGGACAAAGGCTTCATAATGTACACCTCTGTCCCTGAGATTATTCGTGCATTTCAGGCACTCGCCTGGAAACACGATCAATTAATTACTTTAAAGCCGGCTCTTACGGCAGCAGGATCTTCTGGTTCGGGAAAATCAGATCGGGGTTTTTCAGCTGATTGAGCTCCTGCAGCTTACGCCAGGTGGTGTTGAACATCCTGGCAATCTTGCACAGCCAGTCACCCTTCTTCACGATGTAATACTGCGGTTCCTTCACCGAACCATCTTTCGCGGTGATTCTGCTTTCAACCTTCGGAGATATGGTTCCTTTGGCCTTCACATAGGTGATCACGGCTTCATCCAACCCGCTGTACTCGTTCAGAATCGCATCATCGGCAAACATGGTATAGTTGTCACCGCCGGCTGCCATAAAGTCATTGGTCGCCAGGGTGTATAAACCATTCAGATCCAGCGGTTTACCCTGCACCTTGATATCAACCACATGGTCGCCTGCAGGTTTGCTGGTATCGATGACATAGGTAATACCTGAAACATGGGGGAAACCGCCTAGCAGTTCGGGGTAAGCACTGGTTCCATGCTCGAGAGCTGCTTTAATATCCGCACCGGAAACATTCTTTGTTACGATGTAGTTTCCAAAAGGCAACACCGTGATGATGTCACCCTTGGTGATATTCCCGGCTGCAATGGAGGCCCTGATACCGCCGCCGTTGGTAAGCGCACAATCCGCCCCGGTAAGTGATACCATGGCATCGGTGATCAGGTTGCCCAGGTTGGTTTCGCCTTTTCGAACCATTTCTCTTGCGCCCTGCAGATCCACTTCTGTTTTTCCGACCACTTCGTTGAGAATGACAGCCTGTTCGGCTTCAATCTCCTCGATGGTTTTTACAATGGTTTCATCTGGTACAATCTCGGCAACCTTGTCCTTCGAGATCAAAGAAGCCTTCTTTTCTGCAATCTTTCCTTCAGCAACCGTCAGCTCAACAGTACCAAGGTTTTTATCATATTCGCCGGTGCTGACGATCAGTGTATCCCCAACCATCTGACCCTGCTCAAGAACCGTATGGCTGTGGCCGTCGATGATCAGATCAATTCCATCCACTGCTTCGGCAACCTTTGTGCTGGTATCCGCCGATGCAGCATCCATTCCCAGGTGGGCCAGGCAGATGATGATATCTGTCTGATCCTTTAACAACGCCGTCATTTCAGCGGCAGCAGCTGTGGGATCGGTAAATGTCAGGCCCTTCACATTGTCTGGATGGGTTTTGTAGGTGGTTTCCGGAGTAGCCAGGCCGAAGATGCCCACCTTCAATCCCGCGATTTCCTTGATTATATAGGGGGTGAACAGGTCGGTCCCATCAGCCTTCTTCACGTTGGCCGCAAGGATAGGAAAGCTTGTAATACCGTCCAGCTCGACCAATCTGTCATAACCATAATTGAAGTCATGGTTGCCAGGAGTCATCGCATCATAGCCAATCGCATTCATGATATCCGCAATGCTTTCGCCCTTGTTCAAAGTAGCGATGGTCTGCCCGTGGAAGGTGTCTCCTGCGTCGAGCACCAGTGTGTTTGGGTTTGCCTGTTTGATGCTTTGGACCAGCGCGGAAATTTTTGCAAAGCCTATTCCGTCGCCTTCCTTCACCCTGGCATGGGTATCGTTGGTATGTACAATGGTGATGGAAACCGGAGCAGCCTTGGCTGTAATTCTGCCTTCCACTGCAGGTGCAATGGTTCCTTTGGCCTTCACATAGGTGATCACGGCTTCATCCAAACCGCTGTACTCGTTCAGAATCGCATCATCGGCAAACATGGTATAGTTATCGCCGCCGGCTGCCATAAAGTCGTTGGTCGCCAGGGTGTATAAACCATTCAGATCCAGCGGTTTACCCTGCACCTTGATATCAACCACATGGTCGCCTGCAGGTTTGCTGGTATCGATGACATAGGTAATACCTGAAACATGGGGGAAACCGCCTAGCAGTTCGGGGTAAGCACTGGTTCCATGCTCGAGAGCTGCTTTAATATCCGCACCGGAAACATTCTTTGTTACGATGTAGTTTCCAAAAGGCAACACCGTGATGATGTCACCCTTGGTGATATTCCCGGCTGCAATGGAGGCCCTGATACCGCCGCCGTTGGTAAGCGCACAATCCGCCCCGGTAAGTGATACCATGGCATCGGTGATCAGGTTGCCCAGGTTGGTTTCGCCTTTTCGAACCATTTCTCTTGCGCCCTGCAGATCCACTTCTGTTTTTCCGACCACTTCGTTGAGAATGACAGCCTGTTCGGCTTCAATCTCCTCGATGGTTTTTACAATGGTTTCATCTGGTACAATCTCGGCAACCTTGTCCTTCGAGATCAAAGAAGCCTTCTTTTCTGCAATCTTTCCTTCAGCAACCGTCAGCTCAACAGTACCAAGGTTTTTATCATATTCGCCGGTGCTGACGATCAGTGTATCCCCAACCATCTGACCCTGCTCAAGAACCGTATGGCTGTGGCCGTCGATGATCAGATCAATTCCATCCACTGCTTCGGCAACCTTTGTGCTGGTATCCGTCGATGCAGCATCCATTCCCAGGTGAGCCAGGCAGATGATGATATCGGTCTGATCCTTTAACAACGCCGTCATTTCAGCGGCAGCAGCCGTGGGATCGGTAAATGTCAGGCCCTTCACATTGTCTGGATGGGTTTTATAGGTGGTTTCCGGAGTAGCCAGGCCGAAGATGCCTACCTTCAATCCGGCGATTTCCTTGATCATATAGGGGGTGAACAGGTCGGTCCCGTCAGCCTTCTTCACATTGGCCGCAAGGGTTGGAAAACTTGTAAGACCGTCCAGCTCGACCAGCCTGTCATAACCGTAATTAAAGTCATGATTGCCGGGAGTCATCGCATCATAGCCAATAGCATTCATGATCTGTAAAATGCTTTCGCCTTTGTTCAAAGTGGCAATGGTCTGCCCGTGGAAGGTGTCTCCTGCATCGAGCACCAGTGTGTTTGGGTTTTCCTGCTTAATGCTTTGGACCAGCGCGGAAATTTTTGCAAAGCCTATTCCGTCGCCTTCTTTCACCCTGGCATGGGTATCGTTGGTATGTACGATGGTGATGGTGACCGCGCTATTTTGTGTGGCAGCCGGTGTAGTTCCTTCATCCGCCTGCACGAACAGGTTCATCGTCAGAATCATACACATGCTCAGTAACAATACCAGTAGTTTCTTCGCTCTCATACCTTTTCTCCTTTCACTCCCTCGAATGATTCGGCTTTTCCTTACCCAAAAACTCTTAAACTTCTAATGAGCATTTGGGGGAACAGGCCCAATAATAACAAAGATGAAATAGACCTGACTGCTATATTTTATTACAGGCAGAGAAACTTTTCAATCCATTCGTTGTATGTCCAAAAAAGATACGGTGACCGTTACTCCTGTGAAACCTGCCTGGGTTTCGTGTCGTTTGGCGACACCTGGGTCATGAAGGACTGTTCACAGATAAGCAAGCGCAGCTTGCTGAACGAAGTGAAGGATCTCGCATTACTCCCGACAAGATCCTTTGCTGTACTCAGGATGACATCGCTAAGCTCAGATAAAACACATACCTCTGAAGCTACTTATGAACTTATTAGTGGGGGGGTGAACAGTAACCGATGACCCGTTAACAGGTCATATTGCCGGCTGTATGAACTTGTGAGGCCTGTCAGGCAGGACGTGGTATCGTTTGAAATGAAGAGTCTTGAAAGGCATGAAGCGTTGGGTTAAAATAGAAATAACGAGTCAAAGATGAGCCCCTGCCCAACCCTGGGTACAACCTGCAAATCAATTGCTTTTGTTGTAATAAAAGAATGCAGACGAGGAAGAATATGCATCGATACGGTCTTTTGGAACATATACTGTTTCCTCCGGTATTTATGAACAAAGAAAAGCTTAAGAACAAGCTTGCCGGAAAGACCATTCTGATTACCGGCGCCAGTTCCGGTATCGGGGCTAGCCTTGCTTATGCTCTTGCAGGTTTTTCAGTTCATTTGGTACTCGTTGCCCGTTCTCAGGACAAGTTGATTTCAATCAAGGAAGAAATTGAAAAAGAAAACGCCAGAGTAAGTATTTTTTGCGCAGACCTGCGCAACCGGGACGAGCTTGCAGAACTGATTGGCTTTTTGAAGCAGTTACCCGAAAAGCCGGATTTCTTTATCAGCAATGCCGGGAAATCCATCCGGCGCTCCATTTATGATTCACTGGATCGGTTCCATGACTTTACCAGAACAATGGCTGTGAACTATTTAGCACCCGTGGAACTTCTTTTGTCACTGATCCCCCTGCTCTGTGAAAAACGGGGGAAAGTCATCAACATCTCCTCGACAAGTGTTTTGTTGTTGCCCATCCCTCGCTGGTCCGCTTACCTGGCTTCAAAAACGGCTTTTGACATCTGGTTTCGTTCCATCGCGCCCGAATTACACGGCTCTGGAATTTTAACATCCTCTGTTTATTTCCCCCTGGTAAAAACGCCCATGATCCTGCCGACAACGGAGTATCAAAAAATGCCTGGGATGAGCCCGGAGCATGCTGCGAAAATCATCATCAGGGCAATGGTTTCGAAACGAAGGATTTTCAGGCCATGGTGGCTTTTTTCCGGACAAGTTGCTTCGGTTTTATTTCGCAGGGTTCATGAAGCCTTCACCAGCCTCACCGAAAAGAGAAGGGAGCAACAGGATGTTTGAGTTCATTCCTGCGTTAAAGGCAATAGGTTTACTCTGCCCAAAGGGGTTCTTCAGGCTGCTGTCCGCCATGCTCCGGCATGGGGTGAACCTGATGGCGCTTTTATATTATGCGGCTCAAACCCATGGCCGCCAAACCGCCCTGGTTGATGAGCGGGAAACCCTGGATTATGACACCTTGCTCCGCCAGGTACAAACCCTTTCGTTCATCCTGAAGGAACGATATCACCTGGAAAAGGGGCAAAGGGTTGCTTTCCTGTGCAAGAACCATGCTTCGCTGGTGAAGGCACTCTTTGCAGTGTCCCGGCTTGGTGCCAGTATTTATTTGTTGAATGCCGAAATGAGCCCTGTGCAGTTTCAACTGCTTCTAAACCATTATCGCTTCGACTTTTTGGTGTATGACGATGAACTATGCTCTATGGTGGAACAGTCCGATTATGCAAAAGATAAAATTCCTGCATACCATGATACACTGCCTGCCGTGAATACCCTCTGCGTTATACCAACAGAGCGGAAAGAAAAACTGAAAAGAACCTCGCTGGGGAACCTGGTGATACTGACAGGAGGGACGACCGGCAATTTTAAAACCGCAGTGCATAAGCCCTCCGCATTGAATTATCTAAACCCTTGTATCGCCATGCTGACCCGGCTGAAGCTATCTGACTGCAGAGCAACCTATATCGCGGTACCCATTTACCATGGTTATGGTCTGGCTACTCTTTTTCTGTTTATCCTTCTGGGCAAAAAAATCCTCATTCAGCGAAGCTTTCATGCCGAAAATGCTTGTAAGCTGATTCATGAGCACCATGCAGATACAACGGTGGTGGTGCCCCTGATGGTTTATAAAATGATGAGGTATAACACGGAATACCTGAAATCTCTAACCTGCATTGCATCTGGCGGCTCGGAGCTAAATCCGGAATCCGCAGCGGAAATACTCGAAAAACTGGGGGATGCTCTATATAACCTGTATGGCACATCAGAAGCGGGGCTGACCACGATTGCCACCCCGCAGGATTTAAGGGCTGCTTCAGATACGATTGGCAGAAAAATTCCCGGTGTACGGCTGAAGATATTAAATCAGCAGGGCAAAAGAGTACCCACCGGAAAAACTGGAGGTTTTTACGTGAAAACCCGCTGGTCCATGAGAAACAAAAAGTCTTCCTGGATATTAGCCGGAGATATGGGGTACCGCGATCGAAACGGCCGTTATTTTCTTTGTGGACGAGCGGATGACATGATCGTATCGGGTGGTGAGAACGTATTTCCAGCCGAGGTCGAGCGGATTCTTGCGTCCCATCCACAGATTGCGCAAGCGGCAGTTATTGGTGTAAACGACGAAAACTTCGGCCAGCGCTTAAAAGCCTTTATTCTTCTTCAGGAAAACTCCGTTGTTTCCCAGGAAGAGCTGTTTGAATGGCTTCGTACCCGTATAGCGAGGTTCCAGACTCCCCGGGAAATCGTATTTGTTGAAAGCATGCCCTGTACACCTTTGGGCAAACTTGATCGGAAACAACTGCAGAGAATTGGTTAGCAGGCAAATGTTCTTATTTCTCTTGTACCAGAATTTGCTTTAGTATGTGTGGTTCGTGGTACATATAAAATGGGGGTGAATTTATTGGGAGAAATCTATCGCGACGATACAATTTTGATTACTCATGCGAATGACGGTTATTATATCCAAACATTTAAAAAAGGAAGGTCTCCCGACAGCTTTGCAGAATTACTGAAGCAGATTCCATCCCTTGAGATCAAAAGCTTTCAGACTGTTCGAAAAGCATTGCTTGAAGCCCCTTACGGTCCCGAGCTTTTTGGTGTTGAGAAGGAAAAAATAAGTGTTCGAATATCCGGCGACTATCTTGAGGCTTACGTCACGTTGAACATGACGGCCGAAAAGCTTGAGCGGGAATCCCGCAAAGAACTGATCCCCAAGGTATTGGACGCCCTGATTAAAGCCGGCGTCACATACGGTATCAATCTGGATTGCCTGAAGGCCGATCTGAAGCCAAACGAGCCCATTCTGATCGCTCAGGGGCTGAAACCAATGCCAGGCTCTGATTCTATTGTAAAAATGTATGAAGTAACCCAGCCGAAACCGACCATGGTTGAACACGGAAAAGTAGATCATTATGACCTGAACCTCATTCAAAAGGTTCAGGCCGGGGATTGGCTCGGGGAGCGAATCGATCCGGTGCCTGGCATCCCCGGCAAAAGCGTGATGGGAACCGATATATTACCTGAAGAAGGAATTCTGTACCCCCTGCATTACGATCATACATCGGTTGAACTGGTCAGGGGCGATGGTAAGGATGTCCTCTACGCTCTGAAAACCGGCGCTGTTTACTACAGGGAGGAAAGCATTGCGGTTTATGATGTTCTTGAGCTGAAAGGAAACGTGGATTTTAATACCGGAAATATTAATTTCAACGGATATGTGTCCATTAAAGGAAGCGTGGAAGAAAATTTCAGCGTTCGCGCCGGAAAAGATATCGAGATATCCGGCGAGTATGGCATTGGTGGAGTGAATACCATCGAAAGTACGGATGGTAATATTTACATCAGAGGTGGCGTTGCCGGAAAAAATCGTGCACGCATCCTTTGCAAAAAGAACCTCTATGTGAAGTTCCTTTCTGATGTGGAGGTCTTTTGTGAAGGAAGCGTATTTGTGGGATTCTATGTTCGGAATTCTTCCGTCCGTGCCCGGCAGCTCATCGTAGATTCTCCCAAAGGACAGATCGTGGGAGGCATCATCGATACTGATATCAAGGTGGAAAGCGCGAATATTGGCAACTGGATGGAAACCAGAACGCAAATCGTCGTTCGCGGCTTCGACCGCGATACCCTGCTGGCAAGAATAGAGGAGATCATGTTCCTCGTTCGTGAAAAAAAAGAGCAGCTTGCGAAGCTCAAAATGCTCCTGAAAAAACCCGATAGTAAGGGCGTGGAAAGCTCCATCCTACAAAAAACCCGTTATGCGTTACACCAGGTTCAGGAAGAGATTCGAAATTTGGAAGCCGAGCGCTTAAGCATTGCAGGGTTTTTGAAAACACCGGGCGAAGGGGCTGTGATTGTGAAAAAAAGAATTTTTCCGAAGGTACGGTTGGTTATTCAAAGCTATGCGATGGAAGTTGGTGAAGAAGCAATGGGGGGAACTTATATCGCCCGTGAGGACACCATTCAAAGCATATGATCACCTTCGGAAATTGTTTAATCAAATGCCCCCGAAGACCCCTGCTTCTGCCCAAAGGTTCGGCTGATGGTGCATATTTTGTTAGTCTTGCTGTCCGGCCAGCTTGATTTCGTTTTTCAGTGATTCCTTTATTAGCTCCACAAGGGGCTTGTTTTTAGAAAACAGACAGGTATCATCGTTG
This sequence comes from uncultured Ruminiclostridium sp., assembly GCA_964450305.1. Lineage (GTDB taxonomy): Bacteria > Bacillota > Clostridia > DSM-8532 > DSM-8532 > JAAYJG01. Next base: position 15,724 of record CAYVFB010000044.1, on the reverse strand, counting down.
CTTCCGGTGACAGCTCCGGTCAGTACGGTTGTAGAATCGGCTATGAGCCTGATCTGCCCGGGGGTTTTATTGATTTTGTAAAGGAAGGCGCCATTCATCCGAACATTTCCTGATGTGATGGCTACCACCTTCAAACCTCTTTGGATAGCTGTTTCAAGCTCGGGCAGTATGATGGGGAGATCAGCCTCAGAAATTGAAATATACACCCTTTCCTTTGCATCCTGAATGATATTTTTCATCTTAAGCACAATATGGCGAAAACCGTTGATCGTAATATAGGGTTCGGAGGGCTTACGTTGTCCGGGGCATTGACGGAGGATTTCCGCGGTCACTTCCGTCAGCTGTGAAAGGATATTCCGACAATACTCTTCGGGAGGAACCGCCATATACTTTTGCGCTTTGCCTTCGACGATATAGGCGCCGCCTTTTTCGACCAAAGATGCCAGTGACTGGTAGGCATTTGCCCTTGGAATGCCGGTAATCTTGGCAGCCTCATACCCTGTCAGTTCACCTTCACGGTTCAGTGCCACATAAAGCTCGGACTCACTCTTTGTCAAACCGGTTCTTATAAGAGCATCCAACAATTCCATAGGTAATTCCTTTCCCCGCTGTTCAAAACCCAATCGCAGTTGCCCTGGAAACCAGGTTTCAGGCCTTTGCGATAAATGAGAAAGCCACGTAAATAGCTATGCTTCGCAGGTTCTATAGGGTATTTTATCGCAAAAACAGCAGCAGCAATCAAAGCAGTTTCACCTGCATCATTGCCCGATGCAGGATCACGATGATCTCCGCGCGCGTGGCATATTGCTTGGGGGCAATCCTGCCATTGGCTCCGTTGACAACACCGCACTTTACCAGGGCGGCCACTGCAGGCCTGGCATAATTGCTGATATTCTCTGAATCATCATATTGTTTCAGGATATCCTCCCTGGCCAGCTCAATGTCTTTTCCTGATGCCACAAAGGCTCGCAGCAGCATTACCATGATTTCTTCCCGGGTAATGTAATTCTCGGGGTAAAACAAATTTTCCTTTTCCGACAAAACTCCCAGCTTTTTTGCAACCCCAATCCCTTCAAAATAATAAGCATCTTCAGCAACATCTTCGAAATTCCCATCAACCTCAGTGCTGAACCCAAACGCTCTGTTCAGCATGAGTACAAAATCGCCGCGCTTTGTATTTTCAGCGGGATAAAAGAAGCCCTCGCCATCGCCCTGAATGATGTTCTGCTGATGCAGGAGGTCTATAGAATCCTTCGCCCACCCATATTCCGGGCTGATATCATAAAAGAAGGCGGATTCGGTTGCTTCAACAACCACCCCCTCACTTTCATGGTGCAGCCTGTCCAAAGAGGTGACAACGTAACTGATCTGCCCTGGTGTACCGCCTGTAGTATCAATAAATTGCTGATTCTTTCCCGAACCTTTTCGAACTGTCGCAATCAGCTTTCCGGCAATGGCTTCGGGCTGTGTATCCGGTTTCTCTCCCTTGTTGAGACGGTAGACGGCATAATACGCGGTATTGGTATCATCATCCGACCAGGTGACCCGGATACCCTCAGGTACCGACGTGATGGTGCCTGGAACAGGCTTTTGCGGCGCCTCGCCGCCTTTCCACGGCATGATCGGGATCAGCACCCTGGTTGGCCATATTTTATCCTGAACACTTGAAATGGCTATCTGTTTTTTGTCATCATTCATGTTTTTAGCCCGAAATAGGATTGTTCCCGAGATCGCTTCATGCACCGCATTCATTTTCAGCTGGTTTGTAAGCTCCCTGACAGCATTGGCGCCTTTAAACCATTTGTCGCTGTCGTCGTTGATCTTGTAAAAGGCCTGACCGATGTAAAGATGAACATCTTTCCCCTTCACTACATTGGCCCACCAGCTTGCAACCTCGCCGTAGGAAGCCCTTGGGTTGGCAAAGGAATAATAAACCTGCGGTGCTATGTAATCGATAAGTTCCTCCTCCACCCATTTCTTCGTGTCGGCAAAGGAGGATTCGTAATTGGTGTAGCTGATTGCTGTATTGGAGCCATCTGGATGCTCGGTTTGATTGCCCCACACACCAGAAGGGCTGATCCCGAATTTCACCCATGGCTTTTCATTGCGGATCTGTTCCGACAATTCCTTCACCAAAAGCCAGGTATTGTTTCTTCTCCAGTCGCCGATGTTTGAGAACTGTCCTTTATTATAAGCTTCATAGGTTTTTTGATCATTCAGCTTTGAGCTGGAGCTTTCATAATAGAAATAGTCATCAAAATGGATTCCGTCCACATCATAATTGCGAACAACCTCCATCACGCGCCGGATAACCCATGCCCTTGCATTGGGGATTCCCGGATCCACCACACAACGGTTCGCCGCGGTTCTGATCCAGGCCGGATGCTCGCGATAAACGCTTTTGTCGACCTTCAGGGTGTTGATGGTGCTTAACCCTGCTGATAGTGATACCCTGTATGGGTTAAACCATGCGTGCAGCTCCAGATTTCGCCGATGCGCCTCTTCAATGGCAAATTCAAGCGGATCAAACCCCGGATCCTTCCCAAAGGTACCCGTCAGATACCTTGACCACGGGACGATTTCTGAACGATAAAAAGCATCTGCTTCAGGGCTGACCTGAAAGAACACTGCATTCATATTCAGAGCAACAGCTCTGTCCAGAAACGCGATCAGTTCCTGCTTGCAGGCGCTGATGCGTTCTTCTTCATTGGCAAAGGCTATGGCAGCCGGTGAAGGCCAGTCCAGGTTCTGGACTGTAGTGAGCCAGACGCCGCGCAGATGCCTCCCAGGTTCCGGCATTTCCCTTGGCAGGCTGGAGGAATAAGGGTCGTATGGTGTTGAAGCGGCCAGAGCCTGCTGCGTGAAAAGAGAAAGAATAACCGCCGTCAGGATAAACAGGAATATGTACTTCTTCATTTGTGCCCCCATGGGTGCCGGTTGGCAAGCGTGCAAAACATCCCAATAACCAGCATATTTCGGTTAATTTTATGATACCGGACAGGTATCACAAGATCAAATTAAAAGTCTGTTACAAAGCGCCCCCTTTGGGGATAAATAGAGTGTAGTGTATTCACGGGCGGGAAACCAATAAACCTGCGCGATTTGTGAAACGGAGGTATTTACAATGGTTGTGAAAAACATATTGAGGAACGATTATGTCAGCGTGAAAGAAACCGACCCTATCGAACATGTTTTAGATATGATGAGCAACATGAAAATTAACAGTCTTCCTGTAGAGAATCAGAATGGCCTGTTAACAGGGATTGTTGTCAAGGCTGACATATACAGGTTTATGATCCAACCCGGTCATTATGGAACCTGCCCCGTCAGTTGGGTCATGTCCAGCAGGATTATCTCCGTTGAGCCCGACGAGCCAGTGAAAGAAGCTGCCCAAAAAATCCTTGAAAACCACATCATTGCCATGCCGGTTGTTCAAAACGGAAAGGCCTGCGGAATGCTTTATATTGAGGATCTGCTGGATTACTATCACAGGCTGGATACATAACGGCCGAAGAACAGATATTACATAGAAAAACCAGGCAATGCGCAATCAATCCGTAATAAGAGGGGTTTGCCAGGCAAGATCCGGCAATACGTGAGGGTACCTGCCGGAACACTCCCTGGTAGGTGAACCATTATTCCATCAGCCTCCGGAGCAATGTCCCGGAGGCTTTTAAATACCCCTGTTCTGATGACACCAGCAGAATCAATTGCGTCAAACCCAGGTTGGGCAGCAACCAGTTTTATTCTCTGATGATTTTTTCCTGATTGTACTTTTTGATTTTCATTTTGATTGGAGCGTTTAATTTTGCAAGCAGAGCAGCCAATAAGAACACTGGAATGGAAAGTATGATGTTTATAGCCGACCCGTTTACAATACCAATGATCAGGTTTAGTAAACTGGCCGAAATTTCCAGCGCGAATAACGAGCTGTAAAACAAACTCAATCTTTTATAATACCTGCATCTGGATTCCATATCCGAATACATTTCAAAAGGTCCGTCACAGCTTCTTTTCCTTAGGTAAACCCACCTCATGTATTTCGCAACACATTCAATTCCATTCTCTTCAAGAAACTGGATATAAGCAATACTCTCGTAATGGTTATGATGGTTTTCCAGCAGCTCGATCCGATAAATATATTCATTGGGCTGTGACTCTATAAAGACATACCGACACCAGGAATAATCAAGCAGTGCCATTCCCATGGATGCCATTTGATTTAGCCAGTTTTCTTCCTTTTCCACATCCCAATAGGCTTTTCTGATAACCTGTTTCACCATCAGATCACCTCCTGCCCTGTGAAGCCAACAATTTTTTTACCATTCTCAATCAGTTCCTCCAGCCTTCTAATCTCTCCGGATACCACTGCTTTTCCGATGTTCGTAATCACATATTCTTTTTTTCGTGCATCCATATCCATAGCCAGCTGGTTAATCCATCCCTTCTCGAGCAGGGTGCTGATCGCCCCGTAAAGTGTTCCCGCTCCCAGGTTGACTCTTCCCTGGCTTAAATCCCTGACATTTTGCATGATCCCATAACCATGCAGGGGAGTGAAAAGCGACAACAGAATATAATATACTGTTTCGGTTAATGCTCCCCATTCCTGATTTGCATACATGTTTTACACCTCCAATATTACGTCTGTCGATATATCGTCTAACGTAATACTATTATATCGTCTGCCGTTATATCTGTCAACGATATATTGAGAAATAATTCATATAGTTCGGTAACTCATCTTTCCCATCGCTATAACATGATTTTCCAAAAGCTTCAAGCATGTTGCGACAGCAGTACTTCACAATTAGGGAGCTGTGTGTTTCAACTGGAATGAATCATAAGAACTGTCTGTATGTTTCGTTGTTCTTTCTCAGAAGTGAAAAGATCTGCGCAAAAATTGATAAGTAACAGTATTGATTCTGCAGTATAATGGGTATAAGTTAAAAAGTGCTGCAATTCAGGCAACCGTTTTCGTTTTGTAGCGAAGCACAAAAAGGAGATGTGAAGATGGATTTATTAAAGGGAGCCTTTTATTCAGGTGAATACCGCAATGTTTTCAAAGAGCTGGGAATGACCGACTCCGAAATTGAACAGAAAGTACAGGACACCTGGGAGAAGATTTTCTATGGTGATGATGACACGCGGATCTATTACCCTGTCGGGGAGGACATGGGGTATCTTCTGGATACCGGCAACCTGGACGTTAGAAGCGAGGGCATGTCTTATGGCATGATGCTCTGCGTTCAAATGGACAAAAAAGAGGAGTTCGATAGAATCTGGACATGGTCTAAAAAATACATGCAGCATACCTCGGGCAGATACAAGGGGTATTTTGCCTGGTCCCTGAACACCGACGGAACACGCAGAGCCCAGGGGCCCGCTCCCGATGGAGAAGAATTTTTTGCGATGGCGCTGCTGTTTGCTTCCCGTCGCTGGGGGGACGGACCCGAGCCTTTTGACTACAGCCGCCAGGCCAGAGCGATTTTACGGGAATGCGTTCACAAGGGTGAGGATGGTATGGGCGACCCTATGTGGGATCCAACCAAGAAGCTTATCAAGTTTGTCCCTGAAACCCCATGGACGGATCCCTCCTACCACCTTCCCCATTTTTATGAACTGTTCTCCCTGTGGGCTGATCCGGCAGATACTCAGTTCTGGAAGGAAGCCGCAGCAGCCAGCCGCAGGTTTCTGCCAACGGCATATCATCCAGTAACCGGGCTGGCGCCTGAATACTCAAACTATGACGGCACCCCGCACAAGGCAAACTGGAATTACGGGCATCACCATTTTTACAGTGACGCCTATCGTGTGGCTGCGAATATCGGTCTGGATGCTGCCTGGTTTGGCACAGAGTCCTGGCACAAAGACTTTGCCGATAAAATACAGGCCTTCTTTGCCACTATGGGAGAAAACGCGGATTATAGAATGTATGTGATCGATGGTACCCCATTGGAAGAAAAATCATTGCACCCGGTTGGCCTGATTGCCACCAATGCACAGGCAGCATTGGCTACCGAGGGTTCCAACGCGGAAAAACTGGTGCGTATGTTCTGGAATACACCTGTAAGAACCGGTGTAAGAAGATACTATGATAACTGCCTCTACTTTTTCAGCCTGCTTGCATTAAGCGGACGCTACAGAATATGGTGACTAGATGAATTCAATACAAAATAAAAAGGAATTAAAGCTTTTTGCCATAACATGGCCAATATTTATTGAAACCCTGCTGCGCATGCTCCTGGGAAACCTTGATACCATCATGCTCAGTAATTACTCTGAGAATGCGGTTGCTTCGGTTGGTTCTGCAAATCAGCTCAATTCGATTGTTGTCATTCTGTTTTCCATTGTCGCCACCGGAACCACCATTGTCATCTCTCAATACCTTGGTGCCGGAATGAAGGACAAAGCTGACAGCGCAGCCATCTCCGCTCTGCTGATAAACTTTGCCATCGGATTGCTGCTTAGCTTTGTGATGTTTACCTTCGGCCGGTTTATCCTGCGTGCCATGAATATCCCTGAGGAACTGATGGCTGATGCAGTGCTTTATCTGAGAATGGTAGGCTCCTGTGTCTTTTTAAACGCGTTGATTGCAACCTGTTCAGCGATTCTTCGCAGCCATGGCAGCACTCGGCCGGCGATGATCGTGGTTTTGGTAATGAATATCATCAATGCGCTGGGGAACTGGTTTTTCCTTTACAGCCCGGTAGGGAACCCCGTTTTGGGTGTTCGTGGAGTCGCCCTGGCTACAATTATCAGCCAAGCGGTCGCTTTAGTCGCCCTTGTCATCATTATTGCCCGGATGGGCTTGAAGTCTTCTTTGAAGGCAGTTTTTCATCCGGATAGGGAAGTTATTGGCAATGTGTTGAAGATCGGGCTGCCCTCGGCGGGTGAAAACATGGTGTACCAGCTTTCTTCCCTGGTGATCACCTACATTATTACTTTTATGGGCACCGAGGCGCTGACAACGAGGGTAATGACCTTTAACCTGATGTATTTTATCATGATCCCAGGGATGTCGTTGGGGCAAGGCACTCAGATTCTCGTCGGCCACAGGGTTGGCGCCGGCAGAAACCAGGAGGCCTATAAGCTATGCCTGCGAAGCTTGCTGTATGGTGTTATTGGAGCTATCCTGAACTCGATTGTGATTTATATCTTCAGACGTCCTCTTCTGGGGATATTCAGTGAAAACCCCAATATCATCACCATGGGTGGCAAGCTTCTCGCGTTGGCCATAATCCTTGAGCCCGGACGAGTGTTTAACCTGGTGCTGATGAGTTCGCTGAAGGCTTCCGGAGATGTACGCTTTCCGGTGTTCATGGGCTGCATTTCTCCATGGATATTCGCTGTTGGTTTGTCCTATTTGCTGGGGATTCACTTTGGTCTGGGGCTTATCGGGGTTTGGATCGGATATTCTGTGGATGAGTGGTTCCGGGGATGGGCAGCGTTCTTCCGTTGGAAATCAAGGATCTGGGAGCAAAAAGCCCTGCTGCGCAAAACAATCGACTGAGCCAGGGTACCTGTCCCCCCTGGTTGGGCACCGCCCCTTGTTTAAAGTATGGGGTGCAGGTCTTCCCAGGTAACGCACCAGGAGCCGTCCTTTGGAAACCCTGGTGCATTTTCGGTACAACCATTCCAACCGGCTGCCATCATGGCCACCGCTGTCAGTAGACCGCCGTTTCCTGGCAGATAAATGGGCAGATCTGCCTTATCACCCTGCTTGTTATGTCCGTTGATCAGATACTCGTTTTTTGGTGCATCCATCAGCAAGCAGTCAATGGCCAGTTCCGGCTGGCCAAGCCTTGCAGCCGTCATGGCCAGCATTGGAAAATCCCAGCCCCAGGTGCCGTCAAAATCCCATTTCTCCATTACCGTTTTCAGAGTGTTCAGCATGATTTCCCTGTCTGCCCTGATACCCGGTAAAATACCCAGCGCATAGACCATCGAAGGGTGATCGTTACGATAACGGGTATAGGTATCAGGACAATTTTCATGTGCCAGGTAAACCCCATCTTTTACAGGCAGCGGAGCCAGACCCTCGGCAACTTTTATCCACTCTTCGGCAGGACTAAGGTTCAGCCTTTTTCTCCACTGGTTCGCTGTGTTCAGGCCGAACGCCCAATATTCCAGTTCCATTGTGGGGTTTACCACATCCTGCGGCCGATGGTTCTCCTGTGCGGGAATTAAAGCCGGTCCCAGATTATATTGGTTTTGTTCCTTGTCATACTCTGCATAGGAAGCCATGAAATTGGCCGTTTCAAAGACGATATTGCTGTATTTCTCAAGCGTCTGTCTGCTGAGGTTCAGCTGATATAAAAGCTCAGCGTAATAGATTGGGTGCGGTTGCTGCCAAATCAGCAGCGGTCCGATAGGGGACGGGCTGTCGACTCCATCACAAGCAACCATTTTCGGCCACCGTACTCCTTTATAACCCTGGGATTGAGCAAGTTCCCGCGCCGCGGGAAGAATGGTTTCATACCAGCCAAGGCTCTTCTCAAACAACTCAGCCTGCCCCCACAGCGGAAAGTGTACCCCGTGCCACCAGTGCATTTCCAGATGATATTTTCCATACCAGCTGTTAAAGGTCAGCCCGGTTTCCTGGGGAGGCAATGTTCCTGCACAATTTACTCTCATCAGATAACGGGACAGAATAACCCTGCGTTCCAGCTCTGTCGCTCGGGGATCGGTGCTGTTTTTGAATTCGATCGCACCGCCGTTGCTCCAATAATCCTTCCAGGCCTTTTCACTTTCCTGAAGAGTTTCATCAAACAACGGCAGCTGGCTGTCGTCCTTCTGTGGAGAAAAGAGACATGAAAGCTCAAGCTTCGCAGCACCAGATGCCGGGCTTATGATAAAACTGTTTCTTCCCGTACGTTTAAAACTGGCTCCTTCGCTGAAAGCCAATCGAACATAACAGATAGTTTTATCCAATATATGCTTTAGCATTACATCCTGTCTCCTACCATTCCCAGCTTCGGTGCAATTGCCCATGTCACCCTTACCGCAAGCAGATTGAATACACTTTTCTGTTTCTGTATAATGAGCTGAATCGTTTTCCCAGTCAGCAGCAGCTTTAAGATGAGTGCCATAAGGAAATTCAATTGAAATAGCCAGCCTCTCCATTGAAGCAGGGTGTGATTCCACCACAAACGATACCATGTCCTTGCTTGGGTGAGCACAGGTTTTGGTTGTAATACAGTCGCCATTCATTGCTTTGCCCTGGGCAGCACCGGCTTGGGCTGTAATATAGTCCCCTTTCGCTTCTTTGCTCTGGTGAGCATCGGTTTGGGCCATAATACAGTCTCCTTCGATTTCGAAGGAGCTTTCCAGCAGACCTTTCCAAAGGTTCAGGTTTTGCTTCGCATTGCGCAGGTCTTCAGCAATAACCGGATTCCCGTTTTGTTTGATCATCTTCAGGCCAATTTGACCCAGATGAAGCCGATGCGGATTCATCCTCAGCCAATGGTAAGCTTCCTCCTGATTTTGTGGTTCGGTGCGATAACCCACTTTTCTTTTGAGCGTATCAAAATACTCCATTTTGAGATCATTGATATGATAGCTCCCTGTTTCGTTGTCAGCTGGCTTGCTATGCCATCCCCACTGGGACTGCGTACACAGCGGGATACCACTGGCATATTCACGGGGAAAAGTTTGCAGACCTGTAATGTCTGCTGTAAAAGCAAACTCGCCGTTTCCTACAGATAAAGGTGCGAATGCATCAATTCCGTTTACTTCGGGGTTATGCCTCGTCACCAGCTCATACCGGTTGATTGCCATGGAAAAGTCCTCCCTGTTTCGCATATATGCTCTCTTCGCTTAACCATATGCACTATTCAATCTATATCGTATTGGAAATGTCTAAAGTCTGCACTTCCGCCATCCGTTAAAGTATTGTAACTGAAAAGCGCAATACGGGCGCCTTTCCAGAAACCGGGACATAAGTTGCAAGGCCCGCCAAGTGCCATGAAGCTTTGATTGTCCAGGCTGAAGGAAAACCGGGTTTCCCCTGTCAGGCAAATGCTTGCCCGAAACCATACCGTACTGCTTAAGCATAGCCCGTGATATCGAACGCCTCCGGTTATTGCTTCCAGCACAAACCCCTTATCCTTACCAACAATACCGATCCAGTTTTCCTCCCGCCCGGCTAAAAATGCAAGGCCCGCCAGTTGACCGGGCTGCATGCTTTCAAAATTCATTTCGACTGTAACCGTTCCGGTGCCGCCCATCAGCTTTTGCGTGAGGGTATTCTTAGCATTCAGCAGCGTTTCAGCCTGCATGGCTTTCAGCCTGAGATACCCCGGGCACTCGGTTAAGGACCAATTTTCGTTCACCGGGTTATGGTTCCACTGCCATTGTAAACCCAATTCCGGATTATTAAAGCTATCCGAAGCCTGAGGCAGTGCTCTTGGATAGGATTTCCCGACGTTTGGCTTGTTGAACACATGAACCGGCTCCCCGTTGCAGCCCATCACCGGCCAGTCATCCACCCATTTGACAGGCTGCAGATGGCAAACGCGGCCCAATGCTCCCGTATCCTGAAAGTGCATGAACCATGACTCGCCGGACTCCAGCTCGACCAACGCACCCTGATGCGGTCCGTTGACATTGGTTTTTCCGGTGCTCAACACAACCTTGCGTTCATAGGGGCCATAAATGCTTTTTGACCTCAAAACAGTCTGCCATCCAACCTGAACTCCGCCTTCAGGGATAGAAAGATAATAATAACCGTTTCTTTTCATGATCTTCGTGCCTTCTGCCACTTTACCGACGTAGACAATCACCCCGTCATCCAGAAGGCTCTTCCCGTCCGGGCTCATTTTATGGATGATGATCGGCCCCGCTCCCCAGGTGCTGTGACCCAGATAAGCATTGCCATCATCGTCCCAGAAGGGGCACGGATCTTCCCATGCAGCAACCCGCTTAACCTCGTGCAAAGGCTCCCAGGGCCCGGCAGGGTTTTTTGCTGTGCTCATATAAAGCCCCTCATCGGGTGTGCAAAAATAAACAAAAAAGGTTCCGTTATGAAACCTGATTGAAGGAGCCCAGCTGCCTTTGGCATAACCGTTCATACCGTCATAAACGGGATCATTTTTCAGAGCGTCATAAACCTTGCCGATGATCGTCCAGTTCACCAGATCCTTTGAGTGCAGCACCGGCATCCCCATGTAATGAAATTCAGAGCATACCATATAAAAATCATCTTTCACCCGGATCACATCTGGATCGGAATAGTCCGCATTTAAAACCGGGTTCCTGAATAAGCCGTTTTCCAGATCCCCCCAGGAATAGTCCTTCTTTGCATTTTGTTCCATCTTTATTGAAACCTCCCGATAACAAAACAATCCATCTCAGGTTAATTAAAAGAAATGATGGTCATTTATATGAGTTTATTATAACAACGCGGGAGATTACTTGCAATTGTCATAAAGATTGGAGCAACAAGCAGCTCCTCCACAATTTCATTCTTTACCCTTTTGCAAATGAAATTTCAAATCTTTCGGAGGATGGTGTTCGTACTTCTGAATACTGATTGCTTTAATGAAAGCTGATAGCTTCGTTTGCGCAACAGCATAAACCCGCGGTTGCAAAAAGGAGTTGTCAGCCAGAAGCTCCTTCAGCTCTGCTATAAAAGATAAGACTCTGTCAATGCTCGGCAATTTTTCCCTTTTATAGTATCATGGGTTGACCAGAACCGTCGATTCTCTCCAGTTCCGGATTGCTTTTTTGTTTATAATTTAAGGAATGGTTTCCATAACTAGATTCCCATACTATTCTTAGCTATATCAATATAGTTGTCCAGCAATCTCCATACCCAGGGCTTTAAATCAGAAAAATGATATCCCATAGTATTTGCATAGGCATTGTCCAGGCTAAAAGACTTCTGGCCGTTGAATGAACCGTCCAGCCCCTCTTCAGAGAGTCTAGCTGCTATTCCTGTTTCCTGCTGAACATAACTGATAACTTCATGTAATGACATAACACCAGAATTGCTGCCATTGATTGGCCCTGTTAAATGCTGCTCTGCCAGCCAGGCTATATATTTTCCTGCTTCACAGGAGCTGATAAACGCAATTTTCTCGTCAAGGTTGTCAATCCTCAAAGTGCTGCCCTTTATCATTTCTTCAACATAGAAATAGAGCCTTTTTGTATAATTATCTTCACCAATAACGTAGGGTAGCCTGACAGCTACACTGTCAACATTTGCATAGCATTGAAACAATGCGCACTCCGCCTGACGTTTTACTTCATCATAAGGATAATCCTGGCGGTTACACCATTTAAGAGGATAATTCCGGGCATCAAATTCGTTTTCTTTGGTATCCATATGGATATCGCTATAAACCGATGCCGATGAAGTCATGATGTACCTGTCACATCTAACATTCTCTAAAAAATACTGAACATCGTTCGAGCAGTATGCAAGATTATCACACACGACATCGTAATGTTTGCCATGGAATGCTTCGGTAATACTCTTTGGATCAGAGCGTTCAATGATAACCCTTCGGACTTTCTCACCAAACACATCCTGCGTTAACCCTCTTGTTGCAATGGTCACATCATGTCCCTGAGTGAACAATGCTTTTACCATATGTATACCAAAATAACGTGTTCCACCCAACACTAAAACATTCATACTTACCCCCCCAAGCCACTCTGTTTCCTCGTTTGCTTTGATTTTAATTTTTATCATATACGGCAGGTGATTGGTTTCCCTGTCAATTGGCATCACCAAGATATGTTCTGCCTGAAAAAGAGCCATCCGGGCTGATATGTAACTTGAATATATATCATTTTACCAATTCTTTCAACTTCCATTTCATTTATCGATTTCAAGCATGAAGTCCCCGCCTGACGTTTTTTGTATGAGTCAAAAAACGTGTATTGGTGGGCTTTGTCACGATGATGAGATATTGACAGGTTATTTTAGGCATGTTAATCTGAATTATGAAAAAAATGGAGTAAGCCCTGAGTGGGCCAGGAACGATTCTTTTAAGCAAAAGGGATGTTCTTTTTTCATCATTTGTGTCATTGTTGAATGCAAAATCGATATATCACCTGCTCTAAAGAAGCAGAAGCAAATAAAAACCACCACAGGGCGTGCGCCTGAACATTTAAACTACTTATCTTATCATTTGCAAGTTATGCCCGGGGCATGGATACCCTGGATCGCACTATAAGGAGGAATTGCCTTGAGTGAAAAAATAAAGGTTGGTATCGTCGGATACGGTAATTTAGCCAGAGGAGCCGAGGCCGCCATTCAACAAACACCCGATATGGAGCTTTTCGCCGTTTTTACCCGAAGAGATCCGCAAACAATACAGGTAAAAACACCGGATATACCTGTTTTACACCTGAATGAAGCCGAAAAATTTATAAATGATATTGATGTCATGCTCTTATGTGGTGGCTCCGCCTCTGATTTACCGGAACAGGGCCCTCATTTTGCAAAGATGTTCAATACCGTTGACAGCTTCGATACTCACGTAAAAATTCCGGATTACTTCCATACCGTAGATCAGTCGGCAAAATCGTCCGGGAAAGTCGGTATCATCTCTGCGGGTTGGGATCCGGGCCTGTTCTCATTAAACCGGATGCTCATGGAGGCCGTATTGCCTGACGGAAGAGATTATACTTTCTGGGGTAAGGGTGTAAGCCAGGGGCATTCCGATGCTATCCGCCGGGTAAAGGGTGTAAAATACGGAATTCAATACACCATCCCCATGGATTCAGCCCTTGAAAAGGTAAGACAGGGTATGAATCCTGAACTAACCACGAGAGATAAGCATTTGAGAGATTGTTATGTCGTACCCGAAGAAGGTGCAGATAAAGAGAGAATCATCAACACCATCCAATCCATACCCAACTACTTTGCGGATAATGATACAAGGGTTACTTTTATCACCGAAGAAGAAATGAAGAAAAACCATGGCTCCATGCCTCATGGTGGTTTCGTCATTCGCAGCGGAGCAACCGGCGCAGGAGAAAACCAGCATATCCTTGAGTTCTCCCTGAAGCTTGGCAGTAACCCCGAATTTACCGGAAGCGTTCTGGTTGCCTATGCACGTGCGGCTTATAAGCTGAATCGAGAAGGTCAAACTGGCGCAAAAACAGTTTTGGATATTCCGCTTACCTATTTGTCTTATAAAACACCGGAAGTTCTACGTAAAGAACTGCTGTAATCAAGCAGCCGTATTTTCTTTACCCACTCAATGAATGTAACACAGAAAGTTGCAAGGCACCTGGGAATGTGGCACAGCGGCCCATCACTCATTATTCATCAGATATCACAAAAGTCACCAAGAGGTTAAATGATCTTTTGGTGACTTTTTTTATTGACAGCATTTTCATATTGTTGTAATATGTATTTGATATCAAAATGATATCATACATGAAGGAGGTCGTTGACTATGTCTGAAACAATAAAGAAAAAGCAAATGCATTACGAAGAAATTGTTCCAAAATCAAGAAACGGCATGGGCATGCTGCTGTTGAACATCGCATTGATGATTGCGTCGGTATTTATATGTATTGGGGGCATTCAGCTGACAGAAAAGGGAGGGTTCGCTGGTACACTGATGATCATCGTTTCAGTGCTTTATTTCAGTATCGTCGGCCCAATCCTGTTTGGAGGGTTAAAAATACTTAAGCCAAACGAAGCGCTGGTGTTAACGCTTTTTGGCAAGTATGTCGGCACCTTGAAGGGAGAAGGCTTCTTCTTTGTAAATCCTTTTGTCACAGCACTGAGTCCCGCCTCAATGACAACAAGTTCCGGAAAACTGGCAGCAGAAAAAATTGCTGCGATGGCTGTTACAGGCAACGTGTCCCAACAGACCCCGTCGATTCCTGTAAACAAGAAAATATCCCTGAAGACGATGACGCTGAACAATGACAAACAAAAGATCAATGACCTGATGGGAAACCCCATAATTATTGGGATAGTCGTTATTTGGCGGGTAGTCAACACGGCCAAGGCAGTGTTCAATGTGGACAACTATACGGAATACCTGTCCATCCAGTGTGATTCAGCACTGCGCAATATCGTCCGGTTATACCCTTATGATGTTTCCAGTGACGATAATGAGAAGTCCCTGCGAGGCAGCAGCCAGGAAGTTGCGGAAAGGCTGAAGGAAGAAATACAGGCCAAGGTTGAAATTGCCGGGCTGGAGATCATTGAAGCCAGAATCACCCATCTGGCCTACGCTCCGGAAATCGCGGCAGCGATGCTCCAAAGGCAGCAGGCTTCTGCCATTATTGACGCAAGGCAGATGATCGTTGAAGGTGCAGTCGGCATGGTGGAAATGGCATTGGCAAAGCTAAGTGAAAATAACATCGTTGAACTGGATGAAGAACGGAAAGCTGCCATGGTCAGCAACCTTCTGGTGGTGCTGTGTGGGAACAAAGATGCACAACCGATTGTAAACAGCGGATCACTGTATTGATGTTAATTAAATCAAAGCTTTAGCAGCAGCTACGGTAATCGCAGGGATGGGAACACCATATTGATAGTGAGCTCGCTCAGCTGAAACTGAACATCAAGTTTTATGAAGAAAAATACGCAATGGGATTCGGTGGGGGATTCCACCCCCACCGAAGAAGGAACAAAGGAGCATACCAAAGGAGCGTACCAAAGGAGCGTACCAAAGGAGCGTACCCACTGGAACGCTCCCCCCAAGAAGGATAACCCTAACCCACCGGAACGCTCCCCCAAGAAGGATAACCC
>CAYVFB010000043.1:0-26088 GCA_964450305.1 uncultured Ruminiclostridium sp. | reverse complement strand
TTCCTGATGTCACCCCCATTGTAATAAAGAACAAGCACATCAGAACAGCAGAGACAGGAGATACCAAAATCGATCCCGTCCTGTAAAAGGCAGTAAAGCAGGCGAAGATACATAACCCAATAAAAACAGTTACGGATATGGTCTGTGCAATGAATGGGCTTTTCCTGGAAAAATCATTCGTCTTTATCATTTTGGAAAACCCATGGATTACGTTAACTACAGCTAAAATGATGATGATCGAGATGATGTAAAAATGAGTTTTAAGTGCAGGACTATAGTTTCCAACCAAAATGTCACCGGCAGTTAATCGCACTTGCGGTGTGGCTACGCAAGAAAACATTTGCCAGTTCTCGACTTTTGTAATGAGATTCGTGCCGTCTATGACAACCATATTTTCAAGAGCAAACTCAGCAATAAAGAACAGTATGATCCCTAAGGCCGAAATCACCGGTAAAGCAAATCTTTTAAAAAGTGAAAAAGCCGCAGGCATGAAGCAAGCTGAAAATATTAATGCGATGGAGATAGGCGTGTAGGGAATAATGTACTTCGGATAATTCGCAATATCGACGGAACCTGTTGCGGCGTAATCTGCGATTACTTTGATAAGCATATAGATTGGGTAAAACGAAATCAAGGTGGTTCCCAATACGGTAGATAAATAAAACTTCTTGTAATTACTCATCACAATCCCCCCTATTCTCGTCGTAGAAACAGTATAGCGCCTGCATTTCAAAGTTATCTTTGCTGTAAAACAATTTCACGGTGTTCTATCATAAGGTTTTCCCGGGCGATGTAATGGTTTTAACAGAAAATAAGATGGCAGTCAATACATTGATGCCGTTCTACTTTCTGTGGAAGAAACGTTGTATCCAGAAGCCCTCCGGAAGCACCGCGGTTACCGCTCAGGTACAGTGTGAACAGGACTGCCGCAGTGCCTGCCATCAGACCTCCGCTAATCGTCTTCAGGGCCGCTTTCCACTTAATGGCCATATAAACAGCAAACAACAATCCCGCCATAAACATCGTGACTGAAATTGGCGGAAAATAATTTGAAGTACCAATACCACCTGTACAAAACTTTGTCTGAGCGGGTCTTGTTCAGCGATACGGATTGCCATATCTGCGCAAAGCAGCGAAAGTTCATTGTGTGCATCGCCGGGCTTATTCTCCCTTGATCGAACCCAGAAGCTGCGCGGGGGTAAGCATTCCTTTGGCCAGCATCAGCAGTTTGTCATTAAATTCATCAATTACATAAACCGCATAGTCAATGAAAAAATCAAAGGCTTCTTCCGAGATCAGGCTTTCTCTGAAGGACAGGCTCATTCTGTAGCAAAGGCTGCCCTTTGTCACATCCATATCAAAGTTCCCGTCAACAAGGTTATCGTTGATGATGCAAATGGCCAATGCAGCATTTGCCATCTGCTCTTCCGAAACTTTAAAATCAAGGGGTGAGAACAGGCGGACCAGTAATCTTTCGGGATCAAAAACCAACCTTACATGAATCGGCAGGTCATCTCCCCGCACTCCGGTTTCGATATAAAGCTTTTCTGTGTCTTTCTGATAGTTCCAACCTTTTTTGTCCATCATGCTGCAAAAGGTTTCGAAAGTTTTTTGCGTTTGTACCAGATTTGTGTTTTCCATAGGTAGTTCTCCTTCTTTCTTGATTTTTTCAGAATGTTATTATCCTAAACGGCGTTTTCCTGATCGATCAGGCGCCGTATGGTATCCAGTCTTTCCCGGTGTTCAGCCACTTCAGTTCCGAGCCGGCCCCTAAAACCCAATCTTCCTCATTTTCTTCTGCTGCAGCACCTGAAATTCCCGATCCGCAGCTGCCCTGTTAAAATCGAAGGCCTGAAGGATAAATTTCTTCCCAGGCTCCATTTGCCTTCTGACCGATGCTTTACCCCATGCCCGTTCAAATAAATTGCGCACAAAACGGGCGTTGGCAAATTCCTTCGATTGAATAAGCTCATCGTCAAGCCCGTCAAAATAGGTACGGACTGCGGATTCCAATTCCGGCTCAAAGGAAGACGCCCGCTTAGCCATCTGCATGAAAATATGGGATAGGTCTTCTCTTGAGTAATTGGGGAACTCTATGGTATAGGGAATACGGCTGGCAAGACCTGCGTTTCCCTGCATCAAGGTTTCCATAGCCTCAGGGTATCCCGCCATAATCACCATAAAATCATACCGATGGTTTTCCATCTGCGCAATCAGCGTATCGATTGCTTCGCGTCCATAATCCCTGGCCTCCCTTTCCCCGCGATAAAGGGAATAGGCTTCGTCAATGAAAAGCACCGAGCCGTATGCGTCCCGGCACATGGCAGCAGTTTTGGGTGCGGTTTCCCCGATGAACTGACCACAGAAATCACGTCCTGCATATTCAAAAAACTGCCCTTTTGAAAGGAATCCCCTTTCCTTCATCAACTGGCCAAGAATGCGGGCTACCGTTGTTTTTCCTGTCCCGGGGTTCCCAACAAAGCGCATGTGCAGGCAGGGACGCATGTTCCCTGTTGCACCTGAAACTTCTATCTGCGCTAAAATTTCCTCAATACGCCGCACAATCGGGTCGATACCGATCAATTCATTTAGCTGTTCCATGGCAGGGCGTGTTTCCAACAGTGTCTCGGCGGCCCTTGGAACATCCCGATCCCGTATTACCAGATCAGCAGCCTGTTCCGATGATGCATTCACAGCGGACAGATGTTTTTGATAGAACAGCTCGTCCACAATTTTTTCAACCGTACGGAGTCCGTAAAAGTGGCCATCACTTTTTTCATCGATCAGCCTTTGCTCCAGGCACCGGCTGCCGCCTTCATCAATGGAAAAGTCCTTTTCCCGCAGCAGCTGCGATGAATACGCCTGCAGCTGCTCCATCGTAAAGGGTGCTTCAATGACCTCCCGGACAGTCAGCACATCGGAAAGGCCAGCCTGCACCCGAAGCCGGGTTTCCTCATCCACAAAGGGTATTCGAAAGACAAACACCCGCCGTGCATTCATAGCCCTCAACCTTCGTAAAAAACTACGAAATTCCGGTTGACGCGTCTTATCCATCCACTGGCTTAGATCAAGGCAAATCAGGTGCTTCTCGTCGGAATACCCCCCAGCCTGCTCCAGCATTTCATCAAGCGTGGCGTTGGCTTTACATTCCACAATTTTGGGATCGAAGCAGACGAGAGACAGTTCCTTCAATAGCTGTGCAAATAGCCTCAGCTGTGTGGAAAGACCGCAGCCGTCCCCAATGGAGAAAAGATAGGAACGCCGTGCAAAAGCCTCTTTTGTGTTGTGCCACAAAATGATCGGGGCTACCTCAACCAGTTCATGCGCCAGGGCCTTAAAGTTATCTGCACCGATCAGACTGTCAATTTTCTTCAGAGAATCCGGCAGCTGTGCCGGTTCCTTTTTTACAGGCAAATCCGGCTGACCATCCGAAATAACGGCGCGATCCGCCTCCCTTACATCACAAAGCACAATGGCTTCCTTCGCGCCCATGCCCTCCAGAATTTCCTTTAGTTTATCATCAAGATCAGCTTTTTCTTCTACGGATACAGTCAGGGTACATTTTGTCAGTGCTTTCTTTTCAACCGTAAGAGATGAGAAGGCTTCTCCCATTTGCCGCAGAAAGTTTTCAATAGGCAGCAGCTCATCCTGCCGTCGGGTCAGAACCCATTTATCATTCAACTCCAATTGAATTTCCCAGGCCTTCTGCGTAACCTGTTCTGAATCTGTGGAGATCGGGTCTTCTGTTTTTTCGTCTTTTATCATCTCTGCGCATTCTCCTTCTTTTGTGGTTCTACCGGGCTAAGCCGCATTTCCGGATGATGACGGTGCGGCAGGGGCCCATGCGATGGACAGCCATTTTCATACATATCCTATCCTACCATATCTTTATCGTGTAATCCATCCACAGGTTTCAAAAAAACGGAAGTAATTGTAACAGACAGTTATGCAACAGAAGTTCCATCACACCGCAATAAGGCTCTTACCGCAGCAAGGTCCCTATAGCAGGGCTCTGATATAGAATTGTTTTTCCGCATACGTTTTTTATTTTTTCACGAATAATTGCGGTATTTATACATGATTTGTAAACGTATTCATATAGATCCATGGATTGCTCCTTTAATTTGTTAACCAAAATAATTGAATTCCAATTTAATTCCACCATATTTCTCCCTGATGATTTTTTTTGTACCAGGATGAAATTATACTATCGGAATAGAAGCTATACCCAACCCTCATGCCCTTTTACATTATTTCTATAATTACCAGCATGTCACACCACCGACTGATTTACCTTATAGAGCACCATACAAAGCAAGAACCAATTTTCAATATGATTACAAACCATCCGACACCATTTTACAATAAAACAAACAAATGTAGGTTATAATAGTTTTCTGGCTAAAGAAAAAGGAATAGACTGATTGTTTTAGCCTATTCCCCTTATTTTTATACTACATCGTAATGCTTTGCCAGTATATGTCCCATAATCATCCGCACTTCGAGTATCCGCAGCTTCTGCACATCTTGCAGCCGCCTTCATGCTCCAGTGATGCTCCGCAATCCGGGCATTTACCTTCTTCGTGATGATTGCGCTTTTGTTCCACGCCGCCGGTCAGCTGGTCAACCGCTCCTGCCTGGCGGGCTGTGGGGCGTTGAAGAGCTCCCCGAATGGGCTCGGTACTGGCTTCAAGCTTGTTCTTCGCATTTCCGTTTCCGTTCTGGTGCACCATGACCTTTTGAATCATCCGACCAATGGCATCCGGACAGGAAAGAACCGTCATATCACGTTGACGAATAGTGGATGGGCAGCGGATTCCCTTCAACTGCTCGATGATGGATTCAGCATCCATGCCTGAACGTAGTGCAATAGATACCAAACGGCTGGTAGCTTCAGACTGTGACGGGCATCCTCCCGCCCTGCCGGTGTTTGTAAATACCTCACAGATCCCGTTTTCATCGTAGTTGACAGTGATGTACAGGTTTCCGCAGCCGGTTCTAACCTTTTCGGTGAAACCGTTGGTGATATCCGGGCGCGGCCTGGGAGTGATTTTGAATTTACCGGTCGGTTTTTCTTCCGGCTTTGGTGCGGCCTCTTCCTTGCCGTTCACCTTTCCAATGTTCAAAACCTGCATGTCCCTGGAGCCGTCGCGATAAATGGTCACACCCTTACAACCGGTTTTGTAGGCGTTAATAAAGACCTCGCGGACATCATCAGTTGTGGCTTCATTTCTCAGGTTCACCGTTTTTGATACGGCATTATCGGTATGCTTCTGGAAGGAAGCCTGCATTCTGACATGCCATTCCGGCGTGATGTCATGGGCTGTGACGAAGATCTCCCGAACATCCTCGGGAACCTCATCCACGCCGTGAAGCCCGCCCTTTTTGGCAATCACCTTCATCAGCTCATCAGAGTAAAAACCTCTTTGCTCTGCCACTGCCTTGAAGATTGGGTTGGTTTCCACCAGCTCGTCATTGTCCATCACGTTTTTAATGAAAGAGATGGCAAATAACGGCTCCACACCGCTGGATACTCCGGCGATAATGCTTAGTGTTCCAGTTGGGGCAATGGTTGTGGTCGTCGCGTTGCGAATTTTTATCTTTTCCTTTTTGAAAATGCTCTTGTCATATAATGGGAATACGCCTTTAACCTTGGCGATTTCAATGGATTTCGCACGAGCTTGCTCACTGATAAAGCCCATCACCTTTTCAGCAAGTGCGTTTGCCTCTTCGGAATTGTACGCAATGCCCAGCTGTAACAGCATGTCTGCCCAGCCCATCACGCCAAGCCCTATCTTGCGGGTTCCCCTTGTCATTTGGTCGATTTGGGGCAGAGGGTATTTATTCACATCTATCACGTTGTCAAGGAAATGAACGGCTTCATGAACAATTTCCTTCAGCTTGTCATAATCCACTTCCAGCCCGTTATCTGTTTCTTTTAGCATCAAGCTCAAGTTAATCGATCCCAGGTTACAGGCTTCATATGGCAGCAAAGGCTGCTCCCCGCAATTATGGACAACATATCCCTGTGCAATCAGGGAATGGGTGTCACCTTCATTGATATCATAAACCTGTGTTATTTCATCTTCGATGACGGATATAACCGGGGATATGAATTTTGTCTTCTTCCTTGAAGTCCTGGCCGCCTTTTTTAGCTTCATGTCTTTTGCTGTATTTACCAGTGTTCCAATGGTTTGGGTAAAGGTAACCATATCATCACCGGTGATGATCAGCTCATAATAGGTTCCGCCGACATAGGTTCTTTCTTCGCCGCTTTTTGTAGTATAAGTAAAGGCATGTTGATTGGCTTTGTCCCTTTTATAGATATTGCTGTAAATGCCAAGCTGGAGCAGCAAAAGTTGAATATCTTTTAGAAGGTTTTCAGACGCAGAAGAAAGCCGTAAATCCCTGTGGTCTTCATCAATAGCATTCACTGTCCCGTCAGCGCTGAACAGACCATTCAGATAAGCGATAACGGTTTCCCGGGTTGCGGTAAAGATTCCCTGTGGAACCCTCTTATCCGGTGCCTTGACTGGCATTAACCCAATGGATGAAACCTTTTCAATAAAGTCCTTCCGCTTGAACATCAGGTTCCAGGTTTTGTTTTCGCGCTGGAAAGCCTTCCGGTTTCCTCCGCCATTTTCCTGGGCGATGATGTTCAGGGTTTCACAAATATCGTATTCATTTTCTGCAAAGGTAAGGCCAACAACATCCTGCGCTGCGGTAAACCAGCCGTCACCGGTGGCCCAGCCAAGGAAAAGGCCCATATCGGTACCAATGGAATCCTGCTTTGCAAAGGTTCCCGCTCCGGACTGAACGAATACCATATCGTTACTGGTAAGTGTTTTTGCTTCCTTCCAGCCATCAGTGGTCAGGATTCTGTGATCTCCGGTGACTTTCAGTTCCTGGCCGTTTTTTAAAGTGACCTTGTAGGTTTGCTTTGTGCCGGTGATAAACACCCTGGCAGGCTTTAATTCCACACCATTTTGATAATAGGTTCGGCCATTCAGTTCCAGCTTCTCGCCCTGAACTCTTTTATCCACATAAATATTGAATGTTTCATCCTTGTACCTGCCATACAATTCTTTGATCGGCACAAGCCCTTCTTCTGTTGAAATAAGTGTATCCGGGTGGAAGCATGGGTTAGTGCTTTCAATCTCACCCAGCTCGGGGGTGGCGTTGTCGCGGTTCAGCCTGTCCAGGAAGATGATGCCGGGTTCGCCGTTTTTCCAGGCCATCTCAACCATCATGTTGAAAACTTCACGGGCATTCAGACTGCCAACCTTTTGCTTTGTTTTAGGCTCGATCAGATCATAATCCTTGCCCAGTTCCACGGCTTCCATAAAGGTTTCGGTGATACCGACGCTGATATTGAAATTGGTGATCTCGGCATTGTTCTGCTTGCAGGTAATAAACTCCAGAATATCCGGGTGATCGATACGCAAGATGCCCATGTTGGCACCTCTACGTGTACCGCCCTGTTTCACGGCTTCGGTTGCGGAATTAAACACCTTCATGAAACTGACAGGACCGCTCGCAACACCCCCGGTGGAATTGACCGAAGACCCTTTCGCGCGCAGTCTTGAAAAACTAAACCCTGTGCCACCACCGCTTTTATGTATTAATGCCGCGTTCTTTACGCTGTCGAATATGCCCTCCATGCTGTCTTCGATGGGGAGTACAAAGCATGCGCTCAATTGTCCAAGAGGCCTTCCGGCGTTCATCAGGGTTGGTGAATTGGGTAAAAAATAAAGCTGAGTCATCAGATTATAAAACCGTTCTTCGATAGCCTTCAGCTCATCTTCACCAACATAGTCCTTATCTGCCATTGCGACGGTTTTTGCTACTCTTCTGAACATCAGCCCGGGATTCTCAATTAGCTGGCCTTTTTCATCTTTGGCCAAATATCTTCTCTCTAGTACTTTCACTGCGTTCTCGGAAAGTTTCATGCTCTTTTACCCCCATTTTACAATATATTGTATGTTTTATGTCGAATTGTTTCAACATATTGTACATCTATCTTATCGATTTGTGAAAGATTTGTAAAGAGTGCTCCTTGCCGCACAGGGCACGAAAAAAGCCGGTAAGCCTTATTTACCGGCCATTTAGAAAATTTTTCGAATTACAGTTTGCAGGACGGATCATATCCGTATGTCTCATTCATGCTGCCATCCTTAAGAACAGTCAGCTCTATCGCAGAAGGCTGAACAATGAATGGACGGATGCGGTCCATGCATTTTTTATCAATCTCAACTTCCACCATAGCGTTATTTTCGCTGTAGGCTACAGCCTTCACCGAGCTTTTTTCATATAAATACGGCAGCACCCATCCTTCGGAAAAGGGTATGCTTAGCTTTACAGCTTCCGTCCTGGTTTCCAGCCTTTGTTTGATGGCTGTCTTTAATCCATCAAGCCCCATACCGGTCAAGGCTGAAACATTCATTTCTTCCCTGGCATCCCTGAAGAAGGGTGTACGGAAATCCTCAGCAACCTTATCCCATTTGTTCCACACAACGATGGATGGCTTGCCGGATGCACCCAGGTCGTTCAGAATTTCATCCACGACCCGGATATGATCAGGTGCGAATGGATCGGACGCATCAGCGACGATTAACAGCAAATCAGCCAGAACGGCTTCCTCCAGGGTTGCCTTAAACGCCTCAACCAGGTGGTGTGGCAGCTTGCGGATAAACCCGACGGTATCTGACAGCAATACGGTCACAGCATCGTCGAGCTTTAGCTTTCTCGTGGTGGTATCTAGTGTTGCAAACAGCTTATCTTCGGCAAATACATCCGCAGAGCAAAGCGTATTCAGCAGCGTGGATTTGCCGGCATTGGTATAGCCCACAATGGCCACAACAGGCATCTTGTTCTTTTCCCGCTCCCGCCGGACAACCTTCCTCTGCCCCTGTATTTCCTGCAGTTGGGATTTCAGGTAGTCAATTCTTCTGCGGATGTGGCGCCTGTCGGTTTCAAGCTGGGTTTCGCCGGGTCCTCTGGTGCCGATACCGCCGCCCAGCCTGGACAAAGCGGTTCCCTGCCCCACCAGCTTTGGCAGCAGGTAATTCAGCTGTGCCAGTTCTACCTGAACACGGCCCTCCCGGGATTTTGCCCTGCCGGCAAAGATATCAAGGATCAAGCCTGTTCTGTCAATGACCTTGACACCGGTATGGGTTTCGATATTTCGCAGCTGTGAGCTGGATAATTCTTCGTCAAACACAATTAAATCGATCTGTTTGGTTTGCACAGTTTGGCTGATTTCTTTCAGCTTTCCCTTCCCTACCAGATAAGCGGCATCCCTGGCCGGCCTTTTCTGAACAACGGCCTCCACAACCTCGGCCCCCGCTGTGCTTGCCAGCTCCACAAGCTCTTTCATCGAGATCTCCGCCTCACTGACACCGGAGATAAAAACTGTCTGCGGTGTTTCAATACCGATCAAAAGGGCACGCTCCCGGCCATCCTTTGAGATGACATTCAGTTCCTTGCCTGGTTTGTCACGCTCGGTCACCAGCATTAACAGGTCATGAAGCTCGGCCTGCATCGGTCTGAATGGGCCAAAGATTTCCGCATCCTCCAGCTCAGCATCCAGTATGGCTGCTGAAACCCCTGTCACTTTTCCGTTTACAGTACCAATGGCCACCATCATGTCCAGGCGCAGCTGCTTCAGCGTGCTGATATCCAGCTCGGATAATTCCGTTGAGCCACCGGGATGGGTATGAATGCAGCGAACTCCTGTAATACCCGTTTCTTTTCTTCGCCCTTCCGCCGCAGTCAGGCTGACGGTTTTGCTGTCGCCCACCCTGATATCCTGAACGTTTCCTTTTCTGTCGATGTATACGGCGATTTCACGGTTGGTCGTACAAGTAATCTCCGCAAGTGTGAAAACCATTTCTTCGGTAAAGATTTGATCCCTTGGGACCTTTATATCATATAATTGCTCCAATACATCAAGAGCGCTTCTTTTTATTCCGTCCGTTTGACCGTTAACCTGCATTTTTTTCTCCTTTTTCTCTGTATGGGGACTTGCCTTCATACCCTTTCACCAAATTGATCTGTCCATGTATGATTTCACTGATGAAACTCATTTCAATACAATGAAAGTAATTATTTAAAACAAGTATTTCATGCCTGTTATCACGAATATGGAGGTTTTATGCATGAAATCCGTTGATGTTTCAGGCCAATACTGTGAAATCCATGTATATACTATTTCCTCTTTTGGTTTTATTTCTGCGCATTTTAGAACTTTTTCCGCCTTTCCGGATATCTCTTTCATAAATCTATGTTTTGCATTGGTGCTCGCGCTTGAGCAATCTTACTCATAATTTCTGATCAGGACTTCATCAATCTCTCCCCGCTTATCCGGATTTGAATTGATCGCCCTTTTGGCCTGTACAATATCAATCTTATAATCTTTATAAAGCTGTGTGATAAAATCGGTTGCAGAGTTGGATAACAGGAAGCAGATTCCCATTTTGTTCAGCCTGTCACACACATTTTTCAACCTGATTTGCTCGCCTTTATCAAAGCCACCTTTGTCATACCCTGTAAAATTTGCTGTTGTTGATACCGGATCATAGGGAGGATCCAAGTAAACAAAACAGTCCTTCCCTATACTTTTCAAACTCTCTTCAAAATCCATGCAGGAAAAACGGATCTCCGCACTGTTAAAGTACTGGCTGACAGCACGCAATACAGGCTCATTCACAATATTGGGGTTTTTATAAAAGCCATAGGGCGCATTGAATTCACCGGCACGGTTCACACGGAATAAACCGTTATAGCAGGTTTTATTCAAATAAATGATCCGGGACGCTTTTTCCGCAGGGCTCAATCTGTGATAGCTTTCTGTGTCCCGATCCTTTTCCCGCAGGTTGTAAAAGTATTCACTGCTGTTTTCATGCTTCTTCAGATCGTTCACAAGCACATCAACATCATCCCGGATTACCTGATAGATATTGATCAGCTCGGAATTCACATCATTGATAACCGCTTTTTTCGGACAGAGGGCAAACAGAACGGCCCCGCCGCCAATAAAGGGCTCATAGTATGTGGAGAAATTATCCGGAACACGCTTCATAATTTCATCCCGGATTTGTCTTTTTCCGCCTGCCCATTTAATGACCGGTGCTGCACGAACATTGTTCCTCATATGTAAAACCTCAGCCTCCTGAGATTATTGTATCAAACCCGTGATTGAGATGCTATAACGGTTTTCCCTTGTATGGGTGTATCCTTGAAGACTGGGATAGGATTTCTGTTGAAATTACCCAAAGGATAACCCAAGAACGGTAACGGTCACATCGAAACTAAGAAAGCTATCTTTTCTGGTTTTGTCCTATGGTATTGCCCCCCCTATTTGAGCCAAGGTACCTGGGCCCTGCCCTATGGCTCTTCACTTTCGTAGATGGAGGTGATGATTTTCTCCATGGGAAGCTCTTTGATGGAGATATCCGAGAATTCACACATCTCTGAAAGCTTCCGGATGATGGTGCTGATGGAGTTCTTCTCAAGGTTTACCTCCAGTGTATACTCCAGATCGGAATGCTTTTCATCCACTTTAACCCCTTCCAGGTTAAAGCTCTGAACCGGTCTGGTCAGCTGCAGGTGGATGATTTTCTTCGCACCCAGGTTCAGCCTAAGCTTCATCAGTGTATCATCAAAAACCTTTTGACCATGGTTGATGATGATCACCTTCTGAGCAAGCTGTTCCACATCCTCCAGGTCATGGGTGGTGAGAATAAAGGTGGTTCCCTTCCGGTTCATCTCACGGATAAAGGTGCGGATACGCTGCTTCGCGATAACATCCAGCCCGATGGTGGGTTCGTCGAGAAACACAATCTTCGGTTGATGCAGCATGGCCATGACAAACTCGCATTTCATGCGTTCCCCCAAAGACAGCACCCGGGTGGGCTTTTGAATGATATCCTTCAAATCAAACAATTCAATGAATTCATCCAGCGCTTTCTTAAATTCAGCTTCAGTCAGAGAGTAAATCGCCTTGTTCATATTAAAACTGTCAAGGGGCGGAATATCCCACACCAACTGGGATTTCTGCCCGAATACAGCACCGATATGCGTGACATAGGTACTCCGCTGTTTATAGGGAATATAGCCCATTACGTTCATGTCCCCACTGGTTGGAAACAGGGTGCCGGTGAGCATTTTTATCGTAGTGGATTTACCGGCCCCGTTTGGACCCAAAATTCCGGCAATCTGCCCCTCTCCGATCTCAAAGGACACATCCTTTACCGCTTCCACCGTTATCTTTTCCCTGTGGAAGAAGCTTTTCACCGTTTCTGCAAAACCGCTTCCCCGTTTATAGGTGGTATAGGTTTTTGTTAAATTTCGAACCTTGATGATCTCTTCCACAGTTATCCTCCAACTCCTTCATACAGGTGAACCATATGTTTATAGAGATATATTCCGGCTGCAGCAAATAAAACGCATGGAATAATGGCGACGAAGGACCAGGGGTTTACCCTGCCCAACAGCGCGGCAGCCGGAAAGAAGCCCACCATTGCAACCGGCATAATAAACGAAGTAAAACCCCGGATGGCTTTATGGAATATGTCCTGAGGGTATCTTCCAAAATATTTGATGCTGTCAAAAATTTCGGGTATTCGAGAGTTTGCAACCCATTTGAAGGACGTAGCGGCCATCATCATGGATATCCCCATCATGACCAGCATCCCTGCCAGAAAAAAGGCGATGGATTGCAGGATCATCCCAATGGAGACAGCACCAATATTCGCGGCGGCTATCACGAACATCACACCTCCACCCAACACAAGCCCGGCATGATTCAGGTCGATGGTGGATGCCACAAGAAAGAAAAGGCTGTCCACGGGCTTTATCAGCACAATCTCCAGGCTTCCATCAATAACATGCCGCATGGTCGCCCACAGAACGCCACTGAAAAGAATATTGGCAATTCCACTGGAAATGGTGAAGATGGATTGAATCAGCAGCACCTCGTACAGCGTCCAGTTGGGAAACTCCCCGCCCGCTCCGTATATCATGAAGGTTACCAGCGGAAAGAGGATATTGCTGACCAGCATAATAATATTGTCCAAAAGAAAATTAAGCCGGTAGGTCAGTGCCGTGGCCGCAGACACCTTCAGGCATTCCCTGTAGATCCGAAGATATTTCTTAACCATAAAAACCTCAATTTCCGTCTAAGCCCCTACCCCGGTAAACCTTTTCATTGACAGCCTGTATACCGCTTCGCTGAATAAGACCATTGCCAGTACTGCAATGGCCTGTATGCCGACAATTTGCGGGACGGTCATGGTGATCCCCGCCAGAGAGAATTTTCCGGTAAAAACCATGGCTGGAACATAGGATACATATTGGAACGGCAGGAAAAACATCAACTTTTGTATCCACAGCGGGAAAAACACCAATGGAACCAGGCCTCCTGAAAAAATGCTCTGCAGCAACAGATAAACCTCTCGCACGCCACTGGCCTGAACCAGCCAGAAAGCGGTCATTCCGATGGTATAGTTGGTATATAGGTTCATCAGAAAGGCCAGCGCGATTGAAAGGATTGTCCAAAAAAAGCTTGCGGGGCGCATATCCACCTGAAACACAAAAACAAAGATCAACAGGCATGGGATAAATTCAATCACCAACCCCAGCACCCGATGTCCTATTTTCTGGGAAAGCGCGAAAAACCTGTGATGGATTGGTCGCAGCGCAAAGGTTAGAAACTTCCCCGTTCGCACCAGCATCTGCAGATTCCAGTCTGCAAAATCCATCGTCAGGTAGCCCATCAGCGTTGTAACGCCGAAATAGGTCAGCATTTGGGAAAGCTCCATACCATTCAGGCTGGAGCTTCCCGAGTATACCGCTGTCCAAATGAAATACTGCACAAGGAAATATACCGGGCCTACAAAGATGGAAACCATGGAATGCGTGCGGTAGGCGCTCCATTCCTTGTAGGTGACCAGAGCAACCTCCTTGATGACCCTTAACTTCTTTACAATAATGTTCATGAAATTCGTTAGACCCCATTTCTGGTGTGAGGGTTGGTTGACTATTCCAACCCTGACCACATGACGGCTGCGGCATTATATAAGCCATGAGCGCACCACTTGTCATTTCTCCAGGGCACAAACCATGCAGCTACCAGCTTTTCAAACGGATCGATGATCAGGCAAGCAGCACCGGCACCTTCATGGAAGTAGGTTCCCCTGGTATAAAGGGAAGCCAGGTTGCAGCGCATATCCGGGCCCAGCCCATATTGGCGCAGAACACCGCCAGCATTCCAGCAATAATCCCGCACTTGTGTCGTTACATGAAATTCAGTCATTTTTTCAACGGCTTTTCTGCCTACGATACGTTTTCCGTTATAGGTACCCTTGTTCAGCAGCATTGTGCCGAACTTAACCAGATCCAGTGTGGTGGAGAAGATATCTCCGGCTGTACGAGGAACCTTATCCCATATTCCTTCACTCTGCTTACCATGCTCCAGGAAATTCTGAATTTCCTTTTCCGTTCTTTCATTATGGATGAAATGGCGTTTGACCTGCTCTACGGTGACATCAAAACCTGAATCCGTCATTTCACAGGGTTTCAGAATATTTTCCAGGATATAATTTTCTGCACGGGTTCCACTGACTCTGGATATGATCTCACCCAGAATGGCATATCCAAAGCTGCAATAAGCCCATTCTTCACCAGGCTCTTTGCGCATTCCTGCACACAGAGCAGCTTCAATCCAATTGTCTCCCTCGGCTTTATCTATAAAATCCCACTGACTTTTAAAGTATTTGTTATCAAAGGTTCCAGGGTCGGAGGGCATACCCGAGGTATGGGATAACAGGTGCGCAAGGTTGATTTTATCGAAGGGAGGGTTCTTAAACTCATCAATAAACTCACCCACCGTCTGGTTAAGACGAAGCATCCCATCCTCAACAAGCTTAAAAATTGCAGTGGCCGTTATTATCTTCGTAATGGAAGCGATACGTTGAATGGTATCGGGCTGAACTTCACGGGTGTCATCGTCCCTGTAACAAAATTTGCCCATGGCGTTGTTGGCAAAAACCTTTCCATCCCTGGCCAGGCAATACCATGCCCCGAAGATCTCATCGGCATCCATCATCTTTTGGAAATGTGTATCCAGAACATTCAATCTGTCTG
The DNA here is from genome assembly GCA_964450305.1 of uncultured Ruminiclostridium sp. GTDB lineage: Bacteria > Bacillota > Clostridia > DSM-8532 > DSM-8532 > JAAYJG01. The sequence continues at coordinate 10,944 of CAYVFB010000043.1, read as the reverse complement.
CATAGTAGCCCACATCTGCCGGTGCATAAGGCGTTTTAAAACGAATCATCACAAAAGCCCCCTTTGTTAGGAATAGACATAATGCTATCATATTCGAGTATCAAAATCAATTCGTCGAAAGGGGTGAAAATAGCTATACTCATTTTGGATACGTGTCGGCTAGTAAGCAGACAAACATAATCTGTTTGAATATATTTTTAAGCTATTGCGGCATCTGATCTGTTACTTCATCTTTTATTATTTCATTTTGGTTGGTATAATAGGATCATAAATCGTTTTTCTATTTGGTACCGATATATAAAATATTTTTGGAGATAAAAGATATGATTAAGGTTTTAATCGTTGACGATTCATCGCTGATGCGTGTTAAAATGAGGTCATTTCTGGAAACCACCCAGGACATCAAGGTCATTGGCATTGCCAAGAACGGCCTGGATGCTCTTGAAAAGGTTCATGTTCTGAAGCCTGATGTGATCACGATGGACATTAACATGCCCGGTTTTTCAGGGATACAGGCTGTTGAATTAATTATGCGGGAATGTCCCACACCTGTGATCATGGTCAGTTCCCTCACTTATGATGGCGCCAAAGAAACTATCGAAGCTTTGGAAAAGGGTGCGGTGGACTATATCCACAAGGATACCATGACGGATAATGCCCTGGTTGAAAAAATCCGCATGGCGAAAGACGCCGTCATCAATATAGTCCCTGCTCAAAAGGAACGTAAAAGTGTGTTGATTCCACCGCAGAGTCCTTTCCGTGTGGTGGCAGTTGGTATTTCCACGGGTGGGCCGCGAGCACTGGCGAATATCCTTCCTCAAATTTCTGCGGATATTCGCTCAAGTATTGTCATTGGGCAACATATGCCCCCTACATTTACAAAGCCTTTGGCGGAAAGGCTCAACAAAGAATCGAAAATAAGGGTGAAAGAAGCACAGGCCGGAGAATTGCTGATGCCCGGGTATGCCTATATCTGTCCGGGAGGCATGCATATGAAGATTGAAAGAAAAGATGTTATCACCCTTTATCCCAAAGAGAATTTTCGCGATCATCATTACTGTCCCTCAGCAGATCTGCTGATGTCTTCGGTTTCCATGACCTATGGTAAAAACGCGCTGTGCATCATTATGACCGGCATGGGGTCCGATGGCATGGAGGGCATTAAAACCGCAAGGGAACAGGGCAGCTATGTGCTCGCCCAGTCTGAAGAGACCTCTACCATCTATGGCATGCCCAAGGCGATTATCTCGAACAACCTCCAGGATGAAATCGTACACCTGAACCAGGTGGCCGAAAGAATCAACCAGTTGTGCTGTGAAGGTTAACCCGGCTCATCTGCGTTTTGAATACCTAAAAATATTTCTTGCAGCAGCCTCACATGTAAAAACTATGGTGTTACTTGTGATACGTCTCATGATTGATGATCTTAAAGCACCGGTAAATCTGCTCCAGCAGAATAACCCGGGTTAGCTGGTGTGGAAAGGTCATGTTTGAAAGGCAAAGGCTGTAATCTGCTTCTTTTACAAGCTGCCTGTCCAGGCCGATGGAACCACCGATGATAAATGTGATGTGGCTTTTCCCCTGAAGCATCCATGCGGAAAGCTTTTTGGCCATTTGCTCCGAATCGGGCTGTTCTCCTTGCAAATCCAGTACAATGGTAAATGTGTTTTTAGCTAACAATGATCTTATTTTCTCAGCTTCCCGCTTTCTTGCCTGTTCTTCCTCCTGGCCGCTCAGGGTTTCGGGTACCTTTTCTTCAGATGCTTCGAGAATTTCTATTTTACAGAAACGAGAAAGCCGTTTGGTATATTCCAAAACGGCATCCTTTAAGTACTTCTCTTTCAGTTTTCCAACAGAGATGATCTGGATATTCAAAGCAATACCCTTTCCGGCCTTGCCATTGCTCTTTCAGCTTTTCCAAAAACCGTAGCTGCCATTGGGAATCAGACACAGATGGCTTCGCTGGGCCTGTCCCGAAGCGCGACGCCCAGATACACGTCTTTCCCGGCGATAATGCACTTTTCCTGCAGTGAGCTTTTCACTGTTTCAAAGGCCAGCTCCGGGAAATTGTTTTCCTTGCTTAGGTGCCCCAGCAAAAACTTTTGCGTTCCCTTGCCTGCCAGATGGGTTACCACCTTTGCTGCCAGCTCATTGCATAAATGCCCGGAATCCCCAAGGATGCGCTGTTTCAAAGGCCATGGATACCTGCCCACCTTCAGCATTTCAATGTCGTGGTTTGATTCTATTAAGACCATATCGCTGCCTTCAAGGCTTGAAAGCAATGATTGAGGAATATGCCCGATGTCGGTGGCAATCGTCACCTTTTTGTTTTCATAACGGAAATTAAACCCCACCGATTCTGCGGCATCATGGGGAGTGGAAAAGGAATGCACCTGGATATCCCCTATTTCAAAGCATTCTCCGGTGGCAAAGGTTCGTATGCATTGCTCGGGAATTTTTTTTAAAACGCTGCGCATGGCTTCCCAGGTTTTTTTATTTGCGTATATGGGTATGTTATATCGACGGGCCAGAATACCGGCACCTAAAATATGATCTATGTGCTCATGGCTGATCAGGATCCCGTGAATGTCCTGCATGCGGATCCCCGCGGAGGTAACAGACTCCTCGATCCTTTTCCCGCTTATCCCGGCATCAACCAGAAGGTGGGTATTGTTATTGGTGACATAGATGGCGTTACCGCTGCTTCCGCTGAAAAGGCTGGTCAGTTTTATCATCGCTGTATGCTCACTCCTGAATCCTTTGTATATCCGCCCTAAGGGCCTTCAGCTTTTCTTCAAGCTTCTCATACCCTCTGTCAATATATTCGATGTTGGATACTACGGTTTCCCCACGGGCCATAAGCCCGGCGATGACCATGGCAGCACCTGCTCTGAGGTCAAGCGCCCTGATGGGTGCCCCGGTAAGCCTGGCAGCGCCATCAATGACAGCCATTCGGCCTTCTACCCTGATTTTGGCGCCCATCCGCTTTAATTCATCTACGTACTGAAACCGGTTGTCCCAGACCCCCTCAGTAACGATGCTGGTGCCTTCGGCCCGGCATAGAAGGGCGGTTATCGGTGGTTGCAAGTCGGTGGGAAAACCCGGATAGGGTAAAGTTTTTATATTTACCTTCTGAATTTTATCCTTGCAGGATACCCGAATGCTGTCGTCAAATTCATCCACCCTGACATTCATTTCCTGCAGCTTGGCTGTTAGGGATTCCATATGCTTTGGAATAATGTTTTTTACAAGGACATCTCCCCGCGTAGCAGCAGCGGCAATCATGAAAGTACCCGCCTCGATCTGATCGGGAATAATCGTATAAGTGTGCCCGCCTTTGAGTTCACGCACACCCCTGATTTTTATGAGGTCGGTACCGGCACCCTTAATATCTGCCCCCATGGCGTTCAGGAAGTTTGCAAGGTCGACGATATGTGGTTCCTTCGCCGGGTTTTCAATGGTGGTGATACCTTCGGCTTTTACTGCGGCAAGCATGATGTTGATGGTTGCACCCACACTGACAACGTCAAGATATATCGGAGCGCCTATAAGCTTGTGCGCAGTGATGATCACCCTGCCATGTTCAATTTCAACTTTTGCCCCGAGGGCCTCAAAGCCTTTAATATGTTGATCAATTGGCCTGACGCCAAAATCACATCCACCGGGAAAGGTTACGACTGCTCTTTTGAACCTGCCCAGCAAAGCTCCCATCAGATAGTAGGAAGCTCGCAGCTTGCCAATTTGCTTGTCGGTAGCGGTATAGGAGATTGTATTGGAAGAATCGACTTTAATAGAGGTACCGTTCAGATTCTCGATTTTCGCCCCAAGGTTTGTGAGAATATTTTTAAGAATAGAAATATCCAGTATATCCGGTATGTTTTCAATAATGCAATTATTGTCCGACAGAATTGCTGCGGGTAGAATCGCTACTGCTGCGTTTTTTGCACCGCTGACGGTTACTTCCCCTCTAAGCCGTTTTTGCCCGTGGATTATCAGTTTCTCCAATGTCCAACACCATCTTTCCTGCTCTTTTGTAAAAAACAGCTTTTTTTCAGTCATCCGGCTAAAAGTAAACCCTGTCACACATTCCCGGAGTCTGTAACTATTATAATATATCTGATAATAAAGGACAACTTCGATTTTTTCGCTGCACTTGTTTCCCGGCAGCCCATCACGATGCATATGGGAACCCCTGATACGAAAGAAGCGATCTGTCAGATGTCTTTTTCAATGAGCGCTTGCACGAATTGAACGCTAAAATGCGGGCGCTTTAACGCCTGCACGCAAGAACATCAATGTTTTTGTGTACAATTGGTTCATAATTATCACATACAGTTATGAACTGTTCCTCATAATTAATGCAGGTGCTTATTCAATTTTAAATGGGTTGCTTTACTCAAGAAACTCTCCGGTATAAGCGTTAAACCACACTTTTTCACCGGAGGCAAGTGTTATACGCCAGACGGGCGTATCATACAGATCGTCTCCCTGCAGACTTAAATAGCCCAGATCGATGGAATTGATGATGCCTTGAACCTTGTCTTTGCCCGTTAATAGCACGATGTTGGGTGAAATGATTTCATCGGCGGCCTTACTGGCCTTAATGTCGTAGAACAGCTTTAGGCTTCCTTCCATTTTGGTAAGCCTGTTGTTTATGATCGTAAGGGTGATCCTCTGCCCGAACAGGGGAAGGTTTTTGTATTTTCGAACATACTCTGCTGTGCTTGTATCTCCGTTTTGAACCAGACCATCCTGAACAAAAGCATCTTTTCCAAAAAACTTTTCTCTCAGCCAGCCTTTAAGCTTTTGATCAAGCTTTTTCGCATTATCTGTGGGGAATACTTCTTCACTGGTTTCCAGGGTGTATATAAAATCTCTGCCCGAAAAGCTTAGGACAGTTCCGCCATTCTCAAAGCGGTTGTCGGAAGACCAGTCTGCGTTTTCCACCTCAAGGCCTGTCAGCCGCTGTACAAATTCGGTGTAAAATGACTCCTCTGGCTGGCTGAAGCTGATTCTGCCCACGGGTGAAGAGGAGGGAATGTTTCCGGATACGATGACACCCGCTGTCTGAAGAGCCTTTTTGGCATCCTTTTGGTACTTTCCGGTTATATCAAAGGGATCCTTAACACTCAGGACATTGATAAACAAAAAAACGTTCAGCAGCAGCAATACGACCAAAAGTATGTTTTTAGCTTTGCGCCAGTTCATGTCATTCCACCTCCCCCCTCATTTTCAGATAAAATTTCTGATCGGGATCGGTCTCGACCAGCCAGTATGGTTCGGCACGCATCCCATAATCACTGTAAAGATACCGGATGGATATATCCTGAATCTGCCCACCAAACCGGGGCTCCAAAACCAGTTGATTTTCATAGAAATCATAAAAATTCAGGTTGTAGTAATTGTAATAATCATTATATTCCAGGGTTTTGATATGCCACTTTACATCAAGCACACGCTCTCGGTTGGCGCATATGGTGATGACCGGGCCAATGGTTTTGGTCTGCTCATCCAGAACCTCGATGTCCATATTATCGAAAATGTAGTCGAAGGTAAATTTATAATAATGCTCATTTTGGGAGTTAATATCACACAGGTTGATATCGGTTTCATAAATAATTTTTTTGCGCCTGACTTCGATAAAGGCGACTGCTTTTTCAAACGCCTCCTCCACCGTACCCTTAGCGCCTTTCATCTCCCTGAACCTGTAATCCAAAAAGCCGTTTTGATAATATCGCACAATTTTCTCGTCATCCGAGAACAGCACTTCGGTTCTGTCCGCGTAAGGCCCGGCATCATCTTTAAACTCAGTGTATTTTGACCCGGAATCCAAAAGAATTTCCTGAATGGTATCCACATTATCTCTTTGCAGCAGGACGATTTCTTTTGGTGTTTTTAAGGCAAGATCCCATATGATCCGTTCTTCCTTTTTATCGGAGAGAACCGTAAGGAGATCATCATTTTTTACCGGGTGATAGGTTCCCACAAGTGTCATCGGAATGATGGCATTATTTGATTCGATACCGTTCATCAAAGCAATATAGTCTTCTTTTTTCATACCACCCTCATTGACAACAGTGTATTGATATGCCTTTTCACCATCATCCGTCATGTATACAATGCTTTCGTTGTAGTTGAAGCTCTCCGGATCAACCGCGATCATACGAACCTCTTTAAAGGGTGTCAGAACAGGTTTTTCTGTCCCGGACATCCATTGGAGAATTCCGACGGGAATAAGGTTCTTAAACTCCAGGATGATGCATTTCTTCTTCATGATGGTGTTCCAGTCGGAGGTATTCTCACTGTTCGGTTTATTTTCAAAAACCTGCTTTAAGTAACGTGTTGAAACGTCAGCCCATATACCCTTGTAGGCATCACTGTCTGAGGACAATGGCCAGTACTTCCCGTTGCCGTCTGTAATGCCCGTTCCGCCATCAGAGACAACAATTCTTTTGGGATGGATGTATAAGCCCTTCACCTCATCGATTTTGACCGTTTCGGCTTTTGGCCAGTAACTTTGCGATACAAACGGAAAGGGAATTCCCGGACTTTTATCGCTCCAAAGAATTCCCATCTGAAAGACACCCAACAATAATAAAAATATCATCAGTATGGACTTTTTAAGCTCTATAGATGCGCGCATGCTTTACCCCTACTTTAGTATGCTCTCCACCCGCTTGATCGTATCCCAGGAATTGATTAAGCTGCTTTTCAGATTAAAATCCGGATTTTCAGCCACGACGATCGTTTCCGATCGATCGGTAATTTCCAGATTCACCCCAAGCTCAAGAGATTTCCATTGGCTTTTGAGGAAAGCAACCACCCTGACATGATTGGGGTTATCCTTGCCTGTATAGGGCAGCCTGATATTATAAAAGCGTGACCAGCGCTTATATAAATACCTTGGGAAGGAGAGCTGTGTATACGTACCCTCTTTCTTGACAAAAAACATCACAACGATGGGATCCTCTTCGGTAGGCTTCACAGTATCCATCAGCGTTAATGACAGAATATAGTCCTGAATATTGGTGCTGTCTACATCTTTTACAAGCTTGATATCTTCTTCATTCATGTAAACGTCGCCGGCAAGCCCTTCCTCGCTGAAAAAGATATCGCTGTATTGATCAATCACCGCTTGATGTGAATATTCTTCTATGTACTGTGCTGCGCCTGAACTATTCAATGCAGGCGAATCAGACCCTCCTTTTTTTTCTGCCATAAAATTTTTTATGGAAGCGGGATCGTCATCTGCCATCGAAACCACTGCGCCGGCTGCAAACATAAAGGCAACCAGCAGGATGAACATTAGCCTTTTTATCATATCAACCCTCCTGCGAGGTTCAAGACTGTTGCACTTTCGTCAAGCTTCAACGAATGCCTGTGCGAAAGAATGAGGCATCGCATAAAAATTGGTTCTTCCTTTATTATACACCTATTGTGTTACAAATCCATTACCGCGTTTTTAAAATGCGGTTACCGTTCATATTTCCCGGTTCAACCCAGGGAACAGTTCTGTATGCCGGAAGACCCGACGCAGAAGGGAGGACACAGAGTCAGAATTATTGTTCCTCCGTTTTTGCTGCGGGCAATAAAATGGTGATTTCCGTTCCCTTGTTGGGCTGGCTGCTTGCTTCGATGGAACCGCCGTGAGATATTGCAATTTCTTTTGCAATGGACAGACCAAGCCCGGTTCCTCCCATTTGCCTTGACCGTGCCTTATCAACGCGGTAGAACCTTTCAAATATTCTTTCCATATCCTCTTCAGGTATACCAATGCCTGTATCCACAACGGAAATGCGGGCATACCCATCTTTTTCTCCTACATAAACCGTTATCTGGCCATAATCGGGGGTATATTTGATGGCATTTCCGACCACATTGAGCAACAGCTGCTCCAGTCGATCCCAGTCACCGAGCACCTGCGGCGGTTCTTCTGTTTTGATAAGCGTCATCTGCTGGTGTTTTTCATCGATGGACAATTTGAGGTTCTCCAGAACGCTCTGTGTCAGTTCCAGCGGAGAAATGCGTTGGAAGTTCAGCCGGATACCGCTGTCATGCTTCGATAAAAGCAGCAGATCCTTCACCAGCCTGTCCATTCGGTTCGATTCAGAGTAAATAACCTGCATAAAGTTCTTTGCTGTGTCATGATCTTCAAGGGCTCCATCCAAAAGGGTTTCAGAATAGCTTTTTATGGAGGTTAACGGTGTTTTCAGCTCATGAGATACATTGGCTACAAATTCTTTTCGCATGTTATCGAGCTTCTGTGCCTCAGTAATATCCTGTATAACGGTGATAACGCCCCCCGCGCTGTTTTCCTTATCGGTGAATAAAGCAAAACTGATTTTATAAAAGTTATCTTTTAAGTGAATGTTTCTGCCCGCGACCTTCAAAAATTCCTTATCAAGCATCTCTGACATGGTGCAGTCAACGCCCACTTTTTTCATGATGCCCATAAAGCTCAGATCGGATTGCTGTAATTCCAAAAATCGATGAGCAGCCGAGTTGAAGTGAATGATCAGCCCATCCCGATTAAAAGCAATAATCCCATCGGTCATGTAGTTCAGGATCATTTCAAACTTGTTTTTTTCAGAAGATATTTCGTGAAGCATGCTTTTCAACTGGTTTGTCATATAATTGAAAGTGCTGGTCAGCTTTCCGATTTCATCGTCGGAGTTCACTTCGAGAACCTGATCAAAGTCTCCCGATGTAATATTTTCAGCTTTATGCATGATATCTACAATCGGTTTCGTGATGGTTCGTGACAGCAGGAGCCCGATGGCTATGGCCACGACCACCGCAACAAGCATGCCGGTGAGAATCACATTGCCAAATTCCCTGATAATTTCCTGGGCCTGAGAACGGTTGTATTTGAAATACAATATATATTCGCCATCTTCAAGGGTTTGCCTCTTCACATAGTCGTAAAAGTCACCCTTCATGGAACGGGTAATTCTCTTGTCTTTCCCTTCGGCATCGCCCCCGATAACCGCCATCATATTTTCAGATTTCAGGATTTGATTGCGAAAATCGATTGCATTTTCAGTATAAAGCGCATCGGAGGAGTATACGATCTCGTGGGAATCCCCCCGGATCACCGTATAGCTTTTCTCCTTTCCGGCCAGCTGGCTTAACGTGTAGGGTTCCTGCAGGCCTTTCTTCAGTTCGCTTACAGTCATGTCTTCATTGATGTTCAAAAATGCGCAGTTATCGATAACCGTATCTCTGAAATCATTATAGAAAATCTCTTCCACCTTGAGCGTTAGAAACACCCATATGACAGACATCAACACGAAGGTGATCAGCACAATGATGATAACAAGTCTCCACTGCAGGCTTCTTAAAAAAAACATTCATATCCCCCGGATTTGATGGTTATAATGATGGATTGAAATAATACCCTACCCCGCGTTTTGTAAGAATATATTCGGGCTTGCCGGGTATCTTCTCCAGCTTTTCCCTTAACCGCCTGACCGTGACATCAACGGTGCGTACGTCCCCGTAATATTCGTAGCCCCAAACCTTTTCCAGCAGGCTTTCCCTTGAAAAGATCTGACCCTTTTGAATCGCAAGGAACTTTACAAGCTCAAATTCCCTTAAGGTCAGCTCGATGGTTTGATCATCGCGTTTGATTTCCCAACGATTCACATCGATGGACAAATCACCGCAAACTAAAATCTCGCTTTGATCCTTTTGAACATCCTCGACGACGCGCCGAAGGTTGGCTTTTACCCTGGCCATCAGTTCCCTGGGACTGAAGGGCTTTGTGATGTAGTCGTCCGCGCCAAGCTCCAGCCCGAGCACCTTGTCAACCTCCTCCTCCCGTGCAGTCAGCATCAGGATGGGGGTGTTCATAGTCTGTCTGATTTTTTTACATACCGTAAAACCATCATATTCGGGTAACATGATATCCAGAAGGATTAAGTCCGGCTTCTCTTTCTCAACCATTTCCAGGGCTTGCCTGCCGTCATAAGCCTCGATAGTGTCAAAGCCTTCCTTTTTCAGATTAAATTTTAAAATATCCACGATGTTTTTCTCATCATCGACAATAAGGATTTTTCTTTTCATTCAATCACCTTCTTTTTAAATATTTATGTTTCTTTTCTGATGATTATGGTATATATCAAATGACAGATCTTTAACTATTGTTTTGCTGGAAAACATCAATTGCTCGGCTAATCCTATTATAACAGATTTTAAACTGTTTTATAGTATTTTATCATTTTTCCATTGAAGGAGGTCTACGAAGATGAATAGGCTGACTTTATTCTTTTGGATCAAAGTTCTTCAGAGCCTGATGCATTGTCTCCTGAAACAAAACAGTTATGATCTGCAAAATACCGAAGTACAGCGAATTAACTTCTTGTTGGATAAGTATGTGGTAGCATATCAGAAGAGTATCAGTACAAACATATCTCCTTGATTGAGAATGGGGCAGAACCAAATGATTCTGCCCCATATACATTTTTTCTCTATTCCCTATTCATAGCGCAGGGCTTCGATAGGATCCAGATCTGCGGCCTTTTTCGCAGGATACACCCCGAATATGAGCCCCAATATAACAGAAATTGAAAAAGACAAAACGATGATCTCAACATCCACCGCGGGTGGGATCTTAATAAAGGTTGAAATCAGGTTGCCTGCCACCACACCCAAAACGATCCCGATCAAGCCTGCAAACCCTGTCATGATAATGGATTCCAATAAAAACTGAATGATAATGTCTCTCTTTTGAGCCCCAAGTGCCTTGCGTATGCCAATTTCCCGTATTCTTTCGGTTACCGATACGAGAAGGATGTTGATGATTCCAATTCCGCCCACAATCAGCGTAATAATGGATATGACCAATAGAACCAGCGTTATGACGCCGATCACGTCTGAAAACATCTTTTGTACTTCTTCCATGGATTGGAGATAGTAAATATCTTCCCTGCGATGAACCCTTTC
>CAYVFB010000042.1:0-26209 GCA_964450305.1 uncultured Ruminiclostridium sp. | reverse complement strand
AAAACATGGAAATATTCCGCTGTAAAGTTCTTATCCGAGGGGAGCCATTCTCCCAGGGAAGTATACAAGTATGACGATTGAATAATAAAATTCCTGATGGAGGTATATGAAGATGAGAAAGTTTGTCATAAACGTGAATGGAAATCAATATGAAGTAGAAGTTGAAGAAGTAGGAGGCGTCAGCCAACCTGTCACATACGTTGCTCCGGTTACCGTTGCAGCACCCGCAGCACCCATAGCACCAGCAGCACCTGTAGCGGTGGCCCCTCAGGCAGCTGCTCCGAAGGCAGCACCCGCTGCTGCACCGGTTTCTTCCGGGCCTGCCGGTGCCATCAAGGTGAATGCTCCAATGCCGGGTACCATTCTGGATGTAAAGGTAAAACCGGGACAAGCTGTGAAGAAAGGCGATGTTCTGATGATCCTCGAAGCAATGAAAATGGAAAACGAAATCGTAGCTGCACAGGACGGTACCGTTGCTTCCATCAATACATCCAAGGGTTCTTCGGTCAATAGCGGAGATCTGCTTATTACAATGAACGGATAATTTCTTTTGTTTGAAAAATATGAATGACTCTCGGTGTAAACATCAGAGCCGATTGGTATCAGTTTTTTAAACGAATGATTTAGCAAAGGAGGCTATTAGCCATGGGTATAAAAATTACCGAAACCGTGCTCAGAGATGCGCACCAGTCGCTTATCGCGACAAGAATGACCACCGAAAGCATGCTGCCCATCATCGAGAAGATGGATAAAGTGGGATACCAGTCCCTGGAATGTTGGGGCGGCGCTACATTTGACTCCTGCCTCCGTTTTTTGAACGAGGATCCCTGGGAAAGACTGCGCAAAATCAAGTCAAAAGCGAAAAAGACAAAGCTGCAGATGCTGCTCCGCGGCCAGAATATTCTGGGATACAAGCATTATGCGGATGATGTTGTCAAATATTTTGTCCAGAAGGCTGTCGCAAACGGGATAGATATCATCCGAATCTTCGATGCGCTGAACGACCCCAGAAACCTTGAGGTTGCCATGAAGGCAACCAAAAAAGAAGGCGGACACGCGCAGGGAGCCGTTTGCTATACCATCAGCCCATTCCACGATCTGGAACAGTTTGTTCGTGACGCCAAAGGAATGGTGGAAGCAGGTGCCGATTCCATTTGTATCAAGGACATGGCCGGGCTTTTAACACCCTACAAGGCCTATGAGCTGGTCAAGGCACTGAAGGAAAACGTTAAGGTCCCGCTTCAGCTGCATACCCACTACACCAGCGGTGTTGCATCGATGACCTACTTAAAGGCAATCGAGGCAGGCTGTGATGTGGTAGACTGTGCCATCTCTCCGATGGCCATGGGTACCTCCCAGCCACCCACGGAACCGATGGTTGCAACCTTACAGGACACACCCTATGATACCAGGTATGACCTGAACCTGTTGTCCGAGATAGCCGAGTATTTCCGTCCCATTAAAGAGGAATATATGGCAAGCGGCCTTATGGATGCAAAGATTATGGGTGTGGACATCAACACGCTTTTGTATCAGGTTCCCGGTGGAATGCTTTCCAACCTTGTTTCTCAGCTGAAGCAGGCTGGAAAATCGGAAAAGTATCAGGAAGTTCTGAACGAAGTTCCTAGGGTGAGGGAAGAGTTGGGTTATCCTCCACTGGTCACGCCTACAAGCCAAATAGTTGGTACCCAGGCAGTTATGAACGTAATTGCCGGCGAGCGTTATAAAATGGTTCCCAAGGAAACCAAAGCCCTGGTCAAGGGTGAATACGGAAAGACCCCGGCGCCCATCAGCCAGGACATTGTAAAAAAGATCATCGGCGATGAAGAGCAGATCACCTGCCGCCCTGCAGATTTAATTCAACCCGAGCTGAACAAGATCAGGGAAGAAATGAAGGAATACCTCGAGCAGGACGAAGACATCCTGTCCTATGCATTGTTCCCGCAGGTGGCCAAAAAGTATTTTGAGTTCAGGAAAGCCGAGAAATACAGAATCGACCCGGATATGGTCAATTATGAAGATAAGGTTCATCCGGTGTAACGCCACATTTTTGAAATACCTGTGAAAATCCGTCGGGCAGAACCATTCGAAAGCTAAAAATGAAAAGAGGCGGACTACCGCCTCTTTTTTGGTGAGTGGGCTGCTCATGAGTTTTTCAAATTCCCCAGGATCCTGCTTCTATAGTGTGTTTTTCGCCCAAAGGGCTAAGAACCGCGTGAGATTCAATGGATTGATAACCAGCGGTAACCGATGCATAACTGAGTGAAAGATTTGTGATAAATTGGAGGAATGATGATGTCTGTTTTGTTTGATTACAAAAACACAAAAGGCTTTGTTCATGAGCATGAGGTAGAATATTTCAAGCCCTTCATTGAAAAGGCTCATACCATGCTGCATCAGAAAAACGGCCCCGGCAGTGATTTTCTTGGATGGGTCGATCTGCCTGTTGCCTATGACAGGGACGAATTCGCCAGGATTAAGGCAGCTGCCAAAAAAATCAGGGAAGATTCCGAGGTTTTGATCGTGATCGGCATAGGCGGGTCCTATCTCGGTGCAAGGGCAGCCATTGAAGCTTTAAGCCATTCTTTTTACAACCTTCTGCCAAAAGAAAAGAGAAATAGCCCTGAAATCTATTTTGCCGGCAATCACATCAGCTCCACTTATCTGTCAGAACTGATGGAACTGATAGAGGGTAAGGATGTTTCAGTAAACATCATTTCAAAATCCGGGACCACCACCGAGCCGGCCATCGCCTTTAGAATATTCAAGGAGTATCTGGAAGAAAAATATGGTGTGGCTGAAGCCCGGAAAAGAATATACGCTACCACCGATAAAGCCCGGGGAGCCCTAAAGACCCTGGCTGATGCAGAAGGCTATGAAACCTTCGTCATTCCCGACGATGTTGGCGGACGCTTCTCAGTGCTGACGGCTGTTGGTTTGCTGCCGATTGCAGCTGCCGGCATCAATATTGATGAAATGATGAAGGGAGCTGCCGATGGGTTTGCCCTTTATCAGAAGCCCTTCGAGGAAAACCCGTCCTATCAGTATGCAGCCATCCGCAATGCCCTGTACCGCAAAATGAAAACCGTGGAAATCATGGTCAATTACGAACCGTCACTGCATTATGTTGCTGAGTGGTGGAAGCAGCTGTATGGGGAAAGCGAAGGGAAGGACGGAAAAGGCATCTTCCCGGCCGGTGTGGATTTTTCAACGGATTTGCATTCCATGGGTCAATACATTCAGGATGGTGCTCGGTTCTTGTTTGAGACCGTTTTGTGTGTAGACAAAGCCCGAAAAGAAATCATTCTTCGTGAAGACAAGGAAAATCTGGATAAATTGAATTATCTTGCTGGAAACAGCATGGATCATGTGAATAAGAAAGCCATGGAGGGCACCATCCTCGCGCATAATGACGGAAATGTTCCAAACATGGTGATCCATATACCTGAAATGACCCCATACTATTTTGGGCAATTGGTTTATTTCTTTGAAAAGGCTTGTGGAATCAGCGGCTACCTGCTGGGAGTGAACCCCTTTGATCAGCCTGGTGTGGAGGCTTATAAGAAGAATATGTTTGCATTGCTGGGCAAGCCCGGCTTTGAAGAAGAGAAGAAGCAGCTGGAAAAGCGTTTAAACCAGTAAACCCGAAAGCTGCCTCTTGACAAGGCCTGATAATTTGTGTATAGTTATTGTGTTAATCAAGTAGAAGTTTCCACTTCTCACCCTGTGCCATTGGTTTTCAGGGTCAATCACAGCAGTTTTTTTGCTATGGTTACAAGCAGGTGAAGTGGATTTACCTGCTTTTTTGATGGGTCGAAACATTGGGAAGCGCCTGAAAGGGTGCCTCCCGGGAAACAGTATCTATTTGTGTGGGAATACGGGATAAGGACATTTGTGTTCCCCAGGCGTACACTGCAGCGGACCATCCGGGCAGTGTACAGGGATTCGGATGGGCTCAGATTTACGGAGGTGTTTTTTATTAAGAAAGGTTCGATTCAGGTGAACAATCAAATCAGAGACAAAGAAATCAGGTTAATTGATTTCGACGGCACCATGATCGGGATAATATCCGCCAGGGATGCTCAGTTGAAGGCCAATGAAAGGGAAATGGACCTGGTTAAGATTTCACCGAATGCAGATCCCCCGGTCTGTAAGATTATGGATTACGGCAAGTACCTTTACGAATTGTCTAAAAAGGAAAAGGAAGCAAAGAAGAAGCAAACCAACATCGAGATCAAAGAGATCAGATTATCAGCCAAAATTGAAGATCATGATTTTTCCTTTAAGCTGAAAAATGCAACCAAGTTCCTGCAGGACGGCGACAAAGTGAAAGTATCCATACGATTCAGAGGCAGGGAAGTTCAGTTCGCCTCCAAGGCTTACGAAGTAATCGACAAATTTGCAGAATTGCTGAAGGATTATGGCAAAATGGAAAAAAGACCTGTCATGGAAGGCAGGAGCATGTCGGTTATGTTCATCCCACTGAAAGAGAAGCAATAGCTGGCGAGGTTTTACGGTTAAGACCAGAAAGCAGCGCAGGCAATATCATGTAAACTGAAGAACGGAGGAGGTTATATCCATGCCAAAACTGAAAAGCCATAGTGCTTCGAAAAAGAGGTTTAAAATCACTGGTACTGGTAAGGTGAAGAGGAATAAAGCATATAAGACCCATATTCTTACCAAAAAATCTACCAAGCGTAAAAGGAATCTTCGTAAATCTACAGTGGCTTCTGATGCAAACGCATCCATCATCAAACAGCTACTACCCTACAATTGATCGGAAAGAGGTGTGAGAAATGGCAAGAGTGAAAGGTGCGGTAAAAACCAGAGCCAGACATAAGAAAGTATTAAAGCTTGCAAAAGGCTATTTTGGCGGCAAGAGCAAATTATACAGAATTGCGAACCAGGCCGTGATGAAATCACAGGTCTATGCATACCGTGATAGAAAGGCCAAGAAAAGAGATTTCAGAAAGCTTTGGATCACCAGAATCAATGCTGCTGCCAGGCTGAACGGGCTTACCTACAGCCGTTTCATGAACGGACTGAAGCAATCCGGCATCGTGTTGAACAGAAAAGTTCTGGCCGACATGGCTGTGAATGACGCAAAAGGTTTTGCAAGCCTGGTTCAACAGGTTAAAGGATAAGCAGAGGTTTTTGCATAGCAAAAACCAGCAATGAGCGCCCCTTTGAAAACTGTGGCGCAAGCCGTATTGTTAAATGCCTTTCAGTGATGAAGAGAATTTCTCACTGAAGGGCATTTGAATTATCCGGGATTTTTTTGCATTTATATTACAAAGTCAGCCAGAGTGTATCAATTCCAATATGAACAGGTTATAATCACAATAGTAGCTTATATCTGCAGAACATGGAATCAGAGCTGTGATGTTTTAAAGATATAAAGAGGCTAAAGCTTCGTTATTGCGGTGTGTTGCAATTGCTGAGGCAAATGCTTCCGTTACAGTAAGGTTACGTTGCTTGATTGTGGGCATATCCCATTTTAAAATGGTATACGGACAAGCCACAAGGTATATACATAGGCTCGTTAAAACTTAACTTCCACGATAGCTTTTCGGGGTGCTCCGTAAAGAAGTCATACCCCAAAAAAGAAGTGTGAGTCACCCACAGGTCGCGGAAAAATATTGCATTACCTCTCTTGAGAATCGAATTGATGTAGGTTACAATAAATACGAAATATATCAGGCGGGAGAGCTATTTGTGGCAAGTGTGGATAACATCAGGGAATTCTTTATAGTCATAGGGAATTATCTGGGGCTGAATGGGCCCTTTGATCTTCTTTTAATGCTTATCGATATTGGTATCATCTCCTACATTGTTTACAAGGTCATACAGCTGGTGCGTGAAACCAGGGCCATGCAGTTGGTGAAGGGGATTTTGTTTATCGTTGTCGGTCTTTGGTTTGCGCAGCAAATCGGGCTGAAAACCATGGCATTTCTTCTCGAAGGGGCCATATCTCTATTGGGCTTTGCCCTGATTGTCCTGTTTCAGCCCGAACTTCGCAGAGGCCTTGAAAAGATCGGAAACAGCGGGTTTCGCAATTATTTTATTGCCGATAACGATGAGGATCAACTTCGTACAACCGCATCCATCGAAGATATTGTGAAGTGCTGTACTCATCTATCAGAGAATTATATCGGCGCGCTGATCGTCGTTGAAAGAAACACCAAGATCGGAGACATCATCAATACCGGTACGCAAATGGATTCCCTGATCTCCTTCGAACTCCTTACGAATATTTTCACTCCCAACACCCCGCTGCATGACGGCGCTGTCATTATCCGCAGCAACAAGATCAAAGCGGCGGCGTGTTATCTTCCCCTCACCGAGAACCCAAGCCTCAGTCGGGAGTTGGGAACTCGCCACCGTGCAGCCCTTGGCATCACCGAGGTTTCCGATGCCATCTCCGTCGTGGTTTCTGAGGAATCCGGGAAAATATCCTATGCCCACAACGGGGGGCTCACGCGCAACCTCACACCCGACACCCTTAGAAAAGCCTTGTATCGCTTTCTTCTTGACAAGAATAATAATAAAAAGATGCGTTTTTGGTTTAGAAAGGTGAAGGCCGATGAATAAACGGTTTAGTCAGTTTTTCGAGAAGGATCTCGTTTTAAAAATTGTTTCAGTTTTAATCGGCATTATGCTGTGGTTCATCGTACTGGATCAGCAAAACCCGCTGATAGAGCGAACGGTCTCCATCCCTCTGCGCTCAAACCGGGAGGTTCTCGAAACGAGCAATATCAGCCTGGTATCCTCCAGTGTTCCCAATACGATAGATGTTGTCATTCGGGGCAGAAAGCAGCGACTGGATAAGGTTTCCTCCAACGATTTTCAGGCCTTTCTTGATTTTTCACCCATCGAGAATACTGAAGCAACAGAGGTTTCCATCCCACTGCCCGAGTACATAGGTGACCAGGACGTGATCGTGCTGGATGTGTACCCGAAGGTTGTCAAGATTAAGCTGGAGAATATTATCCGCAAAGAATTTCCTGTCTCGGTAAAGTGGTCTGGTGAGCTTCCCGAAGGGTATGATGCGGTCAATGTGAAGACAAACCCGAACACAATTATTCTTGAGGATCTTGAAAGCGTCATGAACAGTATCAACAGTGTTGCGGTAACGGTGGATCGGCAGCATTTGCTCGAAGACAACTCGATTAACCGACGCCTTGAGGTTTATAACGAAAATGGAAAAACCATTTCCATGCCCGGGGCCAATGTACAGGTGAACGTAGCGTATGCGCTGTCTAAAACGGTTAAGGTTGCCACATCGGTTACCGGAAAGCCCAGAGAAGATCATTATGTGAAGGATTTCACCCTTTCTCAGGACAGTGTCCGTATCACCGGGGATTATGATATCATCAAGGATATCTCCGAAGTGCGAACGGAGCAACTGGATGTCAGTAACCTCAATGCTTCCTTTCAAAAGGAGTTGCAGGTGCAGCTGCCCGAGGCTGTACAGTTATACAAAACCGGAAATGTCATTACCGCACAGGTAAACATCCAACAATTCTCACACCAAATGATCAGCATCCCTAAATCTTCGGTCACGATTTTTGGCGGGGATGTCACTGGAAAAATGCAGTATCGCATCCTTGAGGATGAGATCGCCTTCAGCGTCAAAGGCCCTGGAGAAATTCTGGATACCCTTGATAAAAAAGCGATTCGGGGTTTTGTGGATGTATCGGAGCTGGATGAAGGGACCCAATCGGTTGATATTGAAATATCCCTGCCTTCCGGCGTATCACTGGATGACAGTGTTTCGGTTACGGTTGAGGCTGAGAATGTAGTTCTTTCCATATCACCAACCCCAACGCCGGAACCTGAGGATTCTACCCCAACACCAACCATGGCACCGGAAGAGGACAATAACGAAAATCCCTGAGGGTTCCATCGCAGTCCGAATCTGTTCAACGAAAACAATCATTCCACCTTTGTCGAAACCTTGTCGCTAAGCGGCAAGGTTTTTTGTACTTAAACCTTTGGATAGCAGTTTTAGAAAGCCTGCTTAAGCATAGAGCAGCGTGTACCAGAACCCGAAATCGCATGGTTGTGCTTATAAAAATTCCCACGATGAAGCTTTTCGAATCTATTGGAATGTTAAGAAATTTTTCCGACAGTCGAAGGGAAAACTAATCGGGAAACAGCAGAAAATCTTGTGTATTAACTGGTTCAGAATCTAGATTTTACCTTGTACATGTATTCTGCCTATGCTAAAATATTCAACGGAACGTCATTTTTCGGAGGTTCAGATGGAAACAAAAGATCTACTTGGGCTGCTACCAGGGCTTTTGGGCGGGCTACCTTGCGGGAGTGCCATCTCGAGAGGCTGAACAAGGGAAAATGTAACCCCAGCACCGCCATTACTTATGTGGAATTGATTCATACCATGGAACGGATGACCGATAACTGCATAAATATCGCAGATTCGGTGATGGATGACATCAACCACAGGCTGGTTGGTCACTACACGACTGATCCGCAGGGGGGTGTCGCTGTCAAATAACAATTGTACAATTGTAAATCTAATGTTATGCTTGATCTGTATACGATTGAAAGTTTAGCTTTCACGATGCGGTGAAGGAAGGAAAGAGTAGCCTTATGACACTTGAGCTAAATGATTTTTTACAACAATTGATTTCCACTCCTGTATTGCTGATCACCGTCTTGCTGGTTCTGGGAGTTGTATTCGTGAACGGCTGGACCGACGCGCCCAATGCCATCGCTACTGTCATTTCTACCCGGGCTATGAGCCCCAGATTAGCCATCATCATGGCCGCCAGTTTTGATTTTCTGGGGGTTCTGGTAATGACCCTGCTCAATGCCACCGTCGCACAAACCATTTATAAAATGGTTGACTTCGGAGGGGATACACACGATGCTCTGGTTGCGCTTTGTGCTGCTCTTTTTGCTATCGTCCTGTGGGCAACCTCCGCCTGGTGGTTTGGTATTCCCACCAGCGAAAGTCATGCACTGATCGCAGCCATTACGGGTGCCGCCATTGCTTTGCAGGGCGGGTTGGGCGGTGTTAATCCGTCCGAGTGGGTGAAGGTCATTTATGGTCTGGCACTATCGGTTCTGATGAGTTTTCCTCTTGGCTTTTTCATTGTCAAGGGTATTGAAAAGATTTGCCGGAAAATGAACCGGAAAAAAACAAATACCGTATTCCAATATGCCCAGATTGTCGGCGGAGCCGGAATGGCTTTTATGCATGGCGCTCAGGACGGGCAGAAATTTATGGGCGTTTTCCTGCTGGGCATGTTTCTTGTGAATGGTCAGGCAAATGTAACGCAATTTCCGAATCCTCCCCTTTGGCTGATCATTTTAATTTCGGTTGTCATTTCAAGCGGCTCTTCCATCGGTGGTTACCGGATTATCAAGGCAGTGGGCATGAATATGGTCAAACTGGAGAAATATCAGGGCTTTTCCGCCGATTTGGCGGCAGTCATCAGTTTGCTGACAGTAACGCTTCTGGGATATCCGGTCAGTACCACCCATATGAAAACAACCGCAATCATGGGTGTAGGTGCCGCGAAAAGGGTTTCCAGCGTGAACTGGGGTGTTGTAAAGGAAATGGTGCTGGCCTGGGTTTTAACCTTTCCGGGATGCGGCTTAATTGGTTTTTTAATGGCCAAACTTTTTGTTTTATTATTCTAGTATGATGGTTTTTGAGTGAATAAATCATTTCCACCCGGCATACTTGTCCGGGAACCAATATTATGGATGAAAGCGTAAGTGAAGGTGATTGCATGGCACGAGTAAAAAAAGAAGACTATTTTGAAACTTTTGTGAATCTGATCGAATTTTCCTGTCAGGCTGCAGAGCATTTAAATGAGATCATGACCAATTTTCAGTCTGCAACCATTAAGGATAAGCTGATCGAAATGCACGCCATCGAGCATGCGGGCGATACCGAGCGGCATGCCATGATAAAAAAGCTTGCACACGAGTTTATTACACCCATAGAGCGTGAAGATATCATGGCCATGGCTGATGCGATCGATAATGTAACCGATACGATAGAAGACGTCGTGATGCGCATGTATATGTTCAATATTCAAAGCATTCGGGAGCATGCGATCAAAATGACCGAGATCATCGTCAAATGCTGCAAGGCCTCAAAGCTTGCATTGCAGGAATTTCATAATTTCCGGAAATCACAGACCCTGCACAATTTGATTGTGGAAATTAATATTCTGGAAGAAGAGGGCGACAAGCTTTTTACTGAGGCAACCAGGAACCTATATGTGAATTGTACTCAACCCATTGAAGTCATGGCATGGGATCAGACCTTCCATTACCTGGAGCGATGCTGCGATGCCTGCGAAGATGTTGCAAACGTCATTGAAAACGTGATCATGAAGAATTCGTGAATCTAGGTGAAAAACAGAAACTGGGAGATTCAGGCCCCTGTTCTGTTGCGCATTCATTTTTATCAAAAAAAACGATTGATAGTACAAACCGAAATCGAGTATAATAAACTATATTTTTGAACCTGGTATCAGGTCAGCACGGTTTCCCGGGTACACTTACCTGCTTTATAGTAAGGAGGAATTTTGTTTGGGTAGATTATTTGGCACTGACGGTGTGCGCGGTATTGCCAACACCGAATTAACCTGCGAACTGGCTTTTCAATTGGGCAAGGCTGGTGCCTATGTATTGTCCGAACAAGGGGATCATATTCCTAAAATCGTCATTGGAAAAGACACCAGGTTATCGGGGGATATGCTTGAAAACTCACTGGTGGCAGGTATTTGTTCCGCAGGTGCGATTGCGGTATGTGTGGGGGTTATTTCCACTCCAGCGGTGGCTTTTTTAATCCGGAAGTATGGTGCAGACGCCGGTGCGGTGATCTCCGCGTCCCATAACCCTGCTGAATTCAATGGCATTAAGTTCTTCGATAAAAATGGCTACAAGCTGCCGGACAGCATCGAAGAACGCATTGAGGGCATTATTCTGGATCATTCCGAGGTGTTGCCAAACCCGTCTGGCGACAGCGTAGGACATATCATCAGCATGACAAAAGCCAGGGATGATTATGTTGCGTTCCTCGCCAAATCTGTGGATACCAGCTTTGAAGGCCTGAAAATCGCTTTGGACTGTGCGAATGGTGCTTCATTTGAAACGGCCCCCGAGGTTTTCAAGAAACTGGGTGCCGAGGTTCTTGTCATCAATAACTGCCCCGATGGTGTAAATATCAACCGGAACTGCGGCTCCACCCATATGGGAATGCTGAAGGAATTTGTTGTTGAAAACAGGTGCGATATCGGCCTGGCCTTTGACGGGGATGCCGATAGGGTCCTGGCAGTAGATGCAAATGGTATCGATGTGGACGGTGACAGAATTTTAAGCATTATCGGGCTGGACCTTCGTAACAGAAACCAGCTTGCGAACAATACCATTGTCGTCACTGTCATGAGCAATCTGGGCATGGACATCATGGCCAGGGAACAGGGCCTGACACTGGAAAAGACAACGGTAGGCGACAGATATGTTCTCGAGCAAATGCTGAAGTGCGGCCATATACTGGGCGGGGAGCAATCCGGTCACGTGCTGATGCTTCAGTACAACACCACCGGGGACGGGCAGCTTACAGCGCTGCAGCTGGTACAAATCATGAAAAGAACAGGAAAAAGCTTATCCGAACTGGCATCCATCATGCAGAGCTACCCTCAGGTGCTGAAAAACGCGAAGGTGAAAAACGAGCATAAATACACCTATATGCAGGATCCTGAAATCGCCGCGAAATGTAAGGAACTTGAGGATACGTTTCATGGTGAGGGACGCGTGCTGATCAGACCTTCCGGAACCGAACCGCTGGTGCGGGTGATGATTGAAGGAAAGGATCAGGGCTATATTTCTCAAAAAGCTGCTGAGTTGGCTCAATTAATAGAGCAAAAACTTGGCTGACAGAATATTGTGAAAATAAATAAATCATTTCTCATAATATAGGATGAAAACAGGGTATTGTTTTACTGATATTACTAATATTGTATTTCGCTGAGGTCATCAAAAACTTGTTGCATATCTTCAAGACTGTAGCAGGTGACTGGATTTTTTATGAGGGTTCAGGCGATAAAAGTTTATTTTAAAAAATAACAGATAGAAGCAGAATATACACATACTTTAGCTTTTGCGTTTTCATAGCGAAAATAATGGTATAAATAATACATATTTATTATGTTACTCTTGAAAAGGTGGGGGGTCATTTGAAGAGATTAAGCATTAAGATCATGCTGCTGTCTATCATTATCTGTATGGTCTCATCAGCGTTTTTTCTGGTATCCAATTTTCTTGCCTTGAATAATCTGAGGGCTGAAACGGAGGAGCTTCATGAAACCAGCCTGAATGTAGAACAAGATAATCGTATAAAAACTGCTGCGAAAATAGCACAATATTCCATGAAAACATTTCAGTTTCAGCAGTCAGTCTGGAAACTATCTTTGGAAGAAGCAAAGAATGAAGCCATAAAACACATTCGAAATACCAGCGGATATGGCGGAGACTCAGGAACATACTTTATCCTTTCCATGGACGGAACCTTGGTATATTTTCCAACGGATACCTCGATGGAGGGTAAAAATGTTCTGGATATGGAGTATGACGGAAGGAAGGTCTTCAAAGAAATCATGGAGACTGCAAACTCCAATACTTCAGGTGATTTTTTGGATTTCAGCCTGATGAAGGCAGGTGAAACTGAGTTTTCACCCGTTAGAGCCTTTGTTGTAGCAGATAAACAATATCAGTGGGTATTGGGTGCCACACAGTTTTTGGGCAGTGTTGAAACCAGTGTCGATACCTTCAATATTCTGACCAAAGGGATTTCAGAACGCATATTGTTGACTATGGTCATATTTTCAGCCGTTTTTCTCATACTGGTGATTGTGATATCCAATTACTTTGGCGCAAGAATAACCAAACCGATTCAAAAGCTGACACAACTGTCCAGTAAGCTGTCCGAAGGAGATTTAACCTTCGAAGTTCAGGTGAAATCGAAGGATGAAACAAGAGTATTGGCAGATGCATTGAACAAGAGTATTATCAGCCTTAGAGCCTTGCTGAACGAAGCCATCCATGTTTCCAACCGCGTAAATGAAGCATCGCTGTTCATTAACCATTCGATGAAGCAGATATCGGCAGGCACCTCCCAGATCAACGTTTCCATTCAAGAGTTAACGGAAGGGATAACCAGGCAGGCAACCTCAGCGGAGGAAATTAACAGTAAAGCAGAAGACACGAAGCTAAGCATTGGAAAAATCAATCACGACATGATAGATTCCAGCCAGCTTACCCAACACGCCCGGGAACTGGCGGAAAAAGGCACCGATACCTTGGCCTTTCAAAAGGAAAAAATGGCGATCAATGTGGAAGCCTCCAGAAATACCGAGGCCTCCATCCAGCATCTTGCCAATACTGTTTCTGAAATTACCAGTATTATCAATGTGATTAACAATATATCCAAGCAAACCAAACTGCTGTCATTGAACGCAAACATTGAAGCAGCCAGGGCCGGAGAAATGGGCAAGGGCTTTGCGGTGGTCGCCGACGAAATCCGTAAGCTTGCGGAAGAAACAGTAAACTCAACCAAGATGATTATCTCCATCATCGATGAGGTGAATCAAGCTGTCAACAAAGCGGTAGATTCGGTAAAAACCTCTCAGGATGCGGTGGCTGAACAAGGGACATCCCTGGATGTGACTGCCGGTGTATTTGAGGATATCGTGGCATCCATCGGGAAGGCGTACCAAAATGCAATGAACGTACAGGAAGCTACCCAACTGCTTGAGAACGGGTTCAGCATCATCAGCAGTGAAATATCCGATGTTGCCGGAGTGTCTCAGGAATCAGCGGCGGTAGTGGAAGAGGTTTCAGCAACCACTCAGGAACAGAGCGCAAGCATTGAAGAAATTGTTAAATCTTTTGATCAATTAGCCAATCTGTCAGGCGTATTAAATGATAATTTGAAGAAGTTCAAAACAAACTAAGTATAGTGAAACAGGAAGGGAGCTATCCGGTGAGATGGCTCCTTTTCTTTTTTCCAGCCATTTCAGATCCAACAGTATTGCTTTGAAATAGAATGCTTCTGCTTTATATTCCGGAAAAGTATAGCAATTGCTTTCTTTTTTCCCTAATGTTATGTAAAATATACCTGAGAACAATCGATTTTACCATTCATCAGGTAGCCACTTTGACGGGAGGAGGTCATATGGATACACTCGTCCTGAAGCTTTGCTCAGATGATGATCTGGACTTACTGACTGAACTCAACCGCCAGCTAATCGAGGATGAGGGTCACGAAAACCCCATGAATAAAGCTGAGCTGAAACAAAGGATGAAGCAGTTTATACGTACTCATTATAAAGCATTTCTTTTTTATCAGGGTATTTATTGTGTGGGGTATGCCTTGATGGACGTAAACAGGAAACCGCTTTACTTAAGACATTTTTTCATCTGCAGGCCATTTCGAAGAAAGGGCTATGGTACAATAGCATTTCAAAAGCTGATGGAATTGTTTGGAACGCGTGATATTGATGTGGAGGTTTTATTCTGGAATACGCAAGGGATTGAGTTTTGGAAATCTCTTGGGTTTCATGAAAGAAGCATCTACATGCGTTATTCAAAGTGAATATCCTATGAGAGGTCATCTGCTTCTTTCAAAACATTCTAAATTCAGCATCCGGTGACCCGCTGAATAAAGATGCATGATGAAGATTTTTGAGTGAATGCATTGAAATCATGGTATAATCACTTCCAGGAGAAACATGCAAAACAAAGATGGGGGGAATATTGTGTTAAAGGATCTGATTACAGATTATAAGGGGCTGTTCCGCGAACATACAGAACTAAGGGCACAAGTGAACACCAGAAGGGGAGTTGCACTGCTTGGCGGAAATCTGGTGGCCAATTCACGCTCTGATGACAGTGGAGTATCTGCAAGAGTATATAAAAATGGCGTTTACGGCTTTGCGTCCGCCGCAGAGTATTCTTGCCACAGTATTCAGGCGGTTCTGGATGCGGCACAGGAAAACGCTCTGTTCATGGATTCACGGGTGCGAAAAAATAAACCCGCGCTTCCACCTATCGGTACAGGCAGCTTTGCCCTTATCCGAGATGTGAAGGATATAGAACAGAAAACTTATATCGAGTTCGCAAAAGAGGTGGATGCCTATATCGCGTCAAAGTATCCTTCCCTGGCAAGCAGAATGGTAGTTGCCAAAGCAGACAGCATGGAAAAGCTGCTTGTGGTCAGTGACGGTTACAACAGCCACTCGTTGCTGCCCAGAAGCTTTGTATATGTGTTCATGACCGCCCAGGCTAAGGATGGAGGCACAGTTGAGGTCTTCAATCCCTATGGGGGTTATGGCTACTTCAACGAAGTATTCTCTTCACCACAATCGTTGTTTTCCGGTATCGATTTTTTATATGACGAGCTGATGAAAAAGGCCGAAGGCATTTACAATGACGCCGGCTACAAGGATGTAGTGATGCATCCCGATCTGGCCGGGATTCTGGCCCACGAGGCTGTAGGCCACACGGTGGAGGCCGATCTGGTTCTTGGCGGTTCGGTTGCCGCACACAATCTGGGAAAAAAAGTAGCCAGCGAACTGGTAACCATGGTTGACTATGCCCACACCGCATTCGGGCAGCAAGTACCGCTGCCGGTTTATTGCGATGACGAAGGAACTCCGGCCGAAGATGCGGTTTTAATCAAAGAGGGCATTTTAACCGGTTATATGAATAATCGTGAATCTGCACAGCATTTTGGCATGAAGCCTCAGGGCAATGCCCGGGCCTTTCTTTTCTCGGATGAACCCCTGATCAGAATGCGCAATACCGCAATCCTTCCGGGCAAAGACAAGCTGGAAGACATGATTGCCGCCATCGATGACGGTTACTATTTAACAATGACCAATAATGGACAGGCCGATTCCACAGGGGAATTCATGTTTGGTGTTTGCATGGGGTATGAAATCAAAAAAGGCAGGCTTGGACGTGCCATCCGCGACACCACCATCTCCGGGATAGCCTTTGAGATGCTGAAAACAGTGGATATGCTGTCTGATTCGGTGGTCTGGTCCTGCAACGGAATGTGTGGTAAGAAACAGCCTATGCCTGTGGGAATGGGTGGACCAGCAGTAAAATGCAAGGTTATGATGGGCGGAAGGTAAGGAGGAACTCACCATGAAATCGAATCATGAAATTGCCGGTTATGCGCTGAAAGCACTAAAAAAAGCTGGTGCAGACCATGCTCAATGTGTTGTGTCCACTGGAAAAACAGATGAGTTTAATGTGGATGGCGGTCAATTCAGCCTGATGCGCTCTTTGTTCAATAGTGCCATAGCTTTGAAAGCTTTGAAGAACGGGAAAAAAGGGGTAATTACTGCAAATAGGCTTGACAGGGAGGCTGTTGACAATGCGGTGCAGGCTTGCATGGCAGCCGCTGAATCCTCTGTTGCCGATGAAGCTGAGAGCATCGCAGAAAAAGAAACGAATGAGGTTTTTTCTACCGGTGTTCTTACTCCAAACCGGGACAGGTTGTTCGATAGGATACAGGAGTACATGGATGATGTGAAGAGGGATTACCCTAAAATCATGATCGAACAGCTGATCTCAAAATATACCCATTCACAGCGGGTGTTCATGAATACCAACGGCGTGGAATTCGAGCATACCCGCGGCAGCTATGACATCAGCTCCATGTTTTCAGCCCACGAAGGGGAGCAAACATCGTCATTTAACGGGTATGGGGCTGAGTTTACATCGCTTGACAACAAATTGATTGATATTGGAATGCAGCGAATCCTTTTCGCCGAAAGTGAAAAACAATTGAATACAAAACCCTATAGCGGCAAGTTTACAGGAAAACTGCTGATTACACCGGCATGCCTGGCAGATATTCTGATGGCAGCTTTTTCAAATTTCATTTCAGACGGAACGATTATGGACGGCACAAGCCCATGGATCACCTTGCTCGGTAAAGCTGTAGCACCGGAAATGCTGACCATCTCCACACGTCCGCTTGATTCCGCTGTTGCCTGTGGGGAGCGCTTCACCGCAGATGGCTATCGCAGTGAGAATATGGATATTATTAAAAACGGCATTCTGAACAGCTTTATGCTCACGAATTACGGCTCTAGGAAAACAGGCTACCCCAGGGCATTGAACTTAAGTAACAACCTGTTTGTTAAGCCCGGTGATAAAGGGTTGAAAAATCTGATTTCTTCCGTGGATCGGGGAATATTGTTAAACAGGTTCTCCGGCGGTGAGCCAGGAACGAACGGAGACTTTTCCGGTGTTGCCAAAAACAGCTTCCTCATTGAAAATGGAGCAATTACCGATGCGATCAGCGAAACGATGATCAACGGAAACCTGTCGGATATGTTCAAACAGGTTGCGGGAATTTCCTCCGAAACTGTGTGTGAGGGGACTACGGTGCTTCCGTGGATGCTGTTCGACGGTGTAACCGTCACCGGTAAATAGAAGCCTTATCTTAAATATGAAGGGGAACAGCCACCGAATTGTATTGGGAAAGCTGTTCCCTTTTTTTACGCTCTGGTTATTTCCGGTTAAATTTTCTTTCTGTTCAGCATGAGCAGCAGTGTGATCCATCACAGATGTACCACAAGGGAAACACTAGTGATATCAGGTAGTGGGGGTACTGGATTACTTTTCAATATAGCATATATTACATCAGGCTTTAACAGGTGATAAAATATAACAGCGAAATCAGTTCAAAAACAAAATTGAATATATGAAATCAATTTTTAAACATAAGTTTTTTATTTTGGAAGGTAAGGAGAAGATGAAAAAGAGTACTATCGGACGTTTCATTTGACTCGCTTTACACAAGATCTACATATAATTTATGCAAAATAGCCTTGCATTCATTTTCAATAGCCTATATAATTGTATTATAACTTTTAACACGTGTAAAACACTAAAGGCAAGGTAAAGAAGTGGACAAAAAATATCTGGAAATTATTCAAAAGGTAGAAAGCAATCTTTATGGTTTTCTCTACAACACTGATGAACGCTATATTGACAATCTGGTAAATACGATAGGCTGGTCTGCCGCAGAGGCGAGGAGCCTGGCAGCATGGGACTGGACTCATGGAGTAGGCCTGTATGGACTATACAAATTTTATGAGTATACAAAGGATGAGAAATACCTGAAGTACATGGAAGACTGGTTTGAAGATCGTATTCAGATTGGCCTTCCGGATAAAAACGTGAATACAGTTGCTCCTTTGCTGACTATGGCCTGCCTGTATGAGGTAAAACCCAATCCCAGGCACAAAGCAATCATGCAGGAATGGGCTGACTGGATAATGAATGACATGAAGCGAACCGAGGAGCGCGGTATTCAGCATGAACATGCGGAGCTTGAGAACAACCAGGAGCTGTGGGATGATACCTTATTCATGACAGTCCTATTCCTCACGAAATACGGCAGGATATTTAATCACCCTGAATATGTGGAAGAAGCAATCTATCAGCTAATGCTGCATGCCAAGTATCTTTTGGATGCGAAGACCGGGCTGTGGTATCATGGATGGAGCTTCGCGGACAGAGGCAACTTTGCCAAAGCATTGTGGGGGCGAGGCAACTGCTGGATTACCATATTTATACCCGAATTCCTGGAGATGGTGGAGCTCAAGCCCAGGCAAGAGGAATATGTAGTGAACCTGCTTAGAAATCAGGTAGATACCTTATGCAAGTATCAGTCTGAGGAAGGCATGTGGCACACTCTGATTTGTGACCCAAGCTCTTACCTGGAAGCATCCGCCACTGCCGGGTTTTGTTATGGGATACTAAAAGGGGTAAGGAAAGGATATTTGAATGAGGATTATCTGGAATGCGGGCGCAAGGCCCTAAAGGCCGTGCTTGACGGAGTAAATGAGGATGGTGAGCTGATGAGGGTATCCTATGGCACGAATGTGGGAAGCACCTTACAGCATTACAAAGATATACCGCTTGTAAAGATGCATTATGGGCAGTCTCTGGCGCTTCTTGCCCTGATTGAAGGGCTGATGCAGCAGGAAGTAATGGGAATACGCCAAATGGTATAATGCAATTCAGGGGGATGGTTAGTATGAAGAGGACTATTTTTTTGCAGGATGAGAACGCTGTCTGGTTAAAGGGAAACATACACAGCCACAGTGTTTTTTCAGATGGCGAATTGACGCCGGAGGAGATGAAAGAGGCTTATAAGCATCATGGCTACGATTTTTTGGCAGTTACCGATCATGATACCTACACAGATACCCGAATGCTGACCGAGCAGAAGTTTACCATGATTCAGGGCTTTGAATTATGGGGCAATGCTTCTAATGACAAAGATATTCATGTGCACTTTTTATGGGATGACAAAATCGACGGAATTGAGCCGGGGCAGAAGATTCACTTGCCGGTCAGAACAGGCAGGGAATCTCTTGCACTATGCTACAAGCTGCGTGAAAAAGGCTGCTATGTTATGCTGAACCACCCGCACTGGTCTATGCTTACCAGCTCGGAGGTAGAAGATGAAAATCCTTATGATGCCGTTGAGATTATCAATTATGGTACAGAGTGGCTGGAGAATACAGGGGATGGAAGCGTATTCTGGTCGGAAATGCTTTATCGCGGCTGCAGGCTGTGGAACGGAGGCGGTGACGACAATCACAACCATCATGAGTTGGATTCGATGTACAGCGATTCTTTCGGTGGATTTACCGTAGTAAAGGCAGCGGATCGGTCCGCAAAGGCTATTATGGAGGCAATGAAAACAGGCAGCTTCTACACCTCCACCGGACCATCCATTTATGATTTTTATGTAGAGGATGATGAGATCCATGTGGTATGCTCTCCCTGCGAACGTATTTTTATCAGCGGACATGGCAGGCCATACCAGCGCAAGCTTGGAAGACATGTGGCGGAATTTGTGACGAAACTCAAAGGCACAGAGAAATTGGTTCGTGCGGAGTGTATGGACGCAGCAGGTCGTTCCGCCTATACCAATCCAATTTACCTGGATTAGGATGGATAGATGATGAAATACTTGGAGTACAAGCTATTTTCACAAGGCTTTATCAACCGATTCCTGACTGCGGGGGTATTCACCCGGGAGAGTCCTTTTCGCAAGACTGTTCTTCATGGCAGGGTGAATGAGTGGCTGATAAAAGACCCGTCAATACATGATAATCCCTGCAGAAAGGAAGTTGTGCAAGGACGCATCGGCAACGCTCCACCCTATGTTGATTTGAGCGGCCTGTTTCCGGGAGACGAGATTGAGGTATTCGGACAGAGAAGGCAGCTGAAAGTCTATTTTCCCTTTGATAATACAGGCATAGATGATTCCAGCTTCTATACAAATCCTGTGTATCTGAGAAGCTATGGCTGTACATATTTGGAGGTACCACAGGAGGAAAGAGCAGAGTTTGAGCTTTCGACCTGTGGGGCGCTGACAGTCTGGCTAAATGATGAATTGGTGACGGACTATGTCCCCTTTCAGAGAAACACCGAGCAGCACAGCTTTATTACCATGACCTTGCGAAAGGGCAGGAACAAGCTGGTTGTTTGTCTGGAGGACCTGGGGGAACGAGATACGGCTTTCTTTTACAAAGTGCGCTATCTGGGTGATCAGGATATAAGGATACGGATTCGGGTGAAAGAAGAAACCGATACAGAAACCGTAATGAAAGCTGAAGATGCGCTTTCTCGTATATATTTCGATAAAGAGACTTATTTTAGTGAATTGGTATATCTTCATCTGGAATCCTTTACGGATGTACCTGTGAAGATGCTTCTCACTCCGGATAGAAACGCCGGGCAAAGGCAATATTTGATACAGCCGGGGCAGAAGGGGATGACGCTGTTTCACGCAGATGAGATACCTTCGGGCTTCTACTTTTTCAGACTGGAGCTGATGGTGTCAGGACTCACTATCAGTAATGTGATTGGCACACATTCGCTGAATACGCGACTTATGAAGCATCACGAGGATAGCTATGAGGAGCGCAAGCAGTGGATTAGAAAAATTATCAGTCAATCAGACAGCAAAAGTGACTACCGTGCGGTGATTAGGCTCCATGAGGGAGAGACACCGAATAATCTGGAAGAGATTTTGTCCGGTCATCTGGATTGGGTGAATGAAAAGCGAGATTGCTCAGATTTTCGCCTTATCATCATGATGTATATGTATGTAAGATTCTCTGATCGTTTCACAGAGAAGCTGCGCACAGAGGTAGAGGATGCCATGACGAGATACCGCTACTGGATTGATGAACCTGGTGATGATGTGATGTGGTTTTTCAGCGAAAATCATGCATTGATATTTCACATATGCCAGTATTTCGCCGGAAAATCAATGCCTGAACGTATCTTTACCTGCAGTGGTTTGACAGGAGAAGAAGCTTGTAAAAAGGCCGAGGGGCTTTTAGAGATATGGTTCGAAAGCTTTTATTCAGAATTTGCATCAGAGTGGAATTCCAGCACCTACCTGCCTATTGATATTATGGGGCTGGCCTATTTGTATAATTTAACGCCTAAAGGCTCATCTTTGCATGAGAAGGCCAGGAAGGCACTGGACATGCTGGCATTTTTCCTGGCGGTTAACGAGCATAAGGGCAATATTATGACCAGCTTTGGAAGGACCTATGAAAGGGAGCTTAAGGGCAGCTACAGCACAGGGATGCCGTCCTTATTGTATCTGTTCTACAATGCAGGATATATGAATGAACATATTCGAGCCCTGGTCCCTATTATTGTGGGGGATTATGAGCCGCCAAAGGAATATGAGCGGTATGTCAGGCTGAGCGGGGACCAAGAGCTGATTCATCAGAATACGCAGGGAATCAATCAGCTTGTGAATCTTTATTTATATAAGAACTCCAGGGTGCTTCTCTCTACGGCCGTCGGCCTAAGACCCTATGGGCCGGGCTATCAGGAAAATGTTGTCCAGGCAACCCTCGACGGAACTGCTCAGGTATTTATCAATCATCCGGGAGAGGTTCAGATTTATGGAAATGGTCGTCCAGGCTTCTGGGCAGGCAATGGATGTTTGCCCCTGGCAGTACAGCATAGAAACATCAGTATAATTCAGTATCACATCAAAGATGAGAAGCTCTTGGATTACACCCATGCTTATGTGCCGCTGAATGAGTTCCATAGTTACAGGATGAGTGCCAATGCGATTGCACTGGAGAAGGACGGCGGCTATATCGGCGTCAGAGCTTTAAACGGCCTGTGCATGCAGGAGGTGGGACCCTGCCGCAGGCGCGAATTTATCAGCCCGGGATGTGATAATGTCTGGGTTCTGAAGGTGGGAGCTTATGGAGAGTACCAGGATGTGGACGAGCTCTTAAGAGATATGAAGCAAATGGAAATCGTAGCTGAAGATAAGGGAAAGGTACTCGTAACAAATGGCAGTGAGCATTATGTGATAGACAATGATGCCTTGTATGTGAATGGGGAGAAAGCGCACAACTATCTACTGGACATAGCAGGGAAACTGGAGATAAGAGGCGGCATAAACAATGCGAACATATAATTAAATTTTTAAGGGGGAGAGATGGAAAAAGTTATCGAAAAGAGATCTTTCAGAAGTAAAATGAAAACCGCATGGAATAAGGTGATTCATAATCCGACTTTTACGATGAAGGAACAGCTTGGATATTCCAGCGGCATTTTGGGTAATTCCATGACCCAGGATGTGGAGGCATATGTTCTTACGCTGTTCCTGGCCAGATTCATGGGAATTGATTCTGCAGTAATCCTTATCCTCATGGCTGCTGCAAAGATTGTAAATATCATCGTGGATCCTATAGCCGGAGTACTGCTGGATAAAACGACAAAAAGCGGCCGTAGCATGACAAAAGCCATGCTGCTTCTTTCACCTATTCCGCTGGCAGTATCGTCCATTCTTTTGTTTATCGTACCGGGATTGCAATTAAGTGCCAGAATAGCTTATGTATTTGTATTCTATCTCCTATACTGTATCGCAGATGGGTTTTATGATATAGCAATGATGACCATATCGGCCCGTATGACGACAAATCCTTCAGACAGGAAGAATTTCTATACGATCTCACAGTTCGCATCCACATTTGGAGGCATGCTGCCAAGCGGCCTTATCCCTATATTTGTCGCAGCATATATGGAATACGAGGCTACTGTATATCTTATTTTTGCCATCGTGTTCGGTTTAATCGGGCTTGCAATGATGCTGGTTCCCTATTTCACATTAAAGGAGAAAACCGCGGCAAAGTGGAGAAAACCGGCTTCCGCCAAATTAAATTTTAAAGCGCTTCTATTGAATAAGCCGATGTGGCTTTTAATCGTTTCCAACGTGATTTCTTCTGTGCGCACAATATGCTACGGGCTTCTGGCTTTTTTCTATCTGGAAACACTCGAAGCTTTCTGGATGGCTACTGTTGTAGGAGCCATCAGCGCAACGTTGTCATATGTAGGCATCGCGCTTGTTCCGTTTATTGGCAGCAAGATATCCTCCAGGGATATTATTGCTTACGGATATCTCCTTACAGGGATTATGTACATCATTCTTCTCATCGCCGGATACCAATCCTTTGTGCTGATTGCAATCTGCATTGGGATTGCAGGGTTCCCAAATGGAGCCATGAGTGCAGCGAAGAAGATACTTCTTGCTGACAGCACAGACTATATGGAGTACAGGATGTGGAAGAAGCATGATGAACCGATAAGATGTGAATCCATGGTGTTCGCTCTGAACTCCATGGCTGGGAAGTTAAGTGGTTTATGGAAGGATCTTCTGCTTCCTGCCGGTCTTGTGATTATTGGCTATGTAAGCGCCAAGTCCTTTGGACCCACTACCATCAACGTGGTTCAATCAACTCAGACTTTAAATGGGATCTTCTACCTTTTAACCGCAACCGGAATAGCCGGCAATCTCATTCCCGCCCTCATTATGTTCTTTGACAACTATACCGGAAAAAGAAAAGAAAATATACTGAAGGAATTATATGAGATGCGTGCTAAAAAAGAAGAAGAATGGAACAGGGAGCACTGCGATGACCTTGTTCCTGCAGATGAGGGGGTGTCAACATGAAAAAACGCACACGCTTAACCGCGTTTGTCATCTGCCTTGTTCTGCTTGTCGGTTCTTTCTCAGGTTGTGCAAAGGAAAACAAATATATTCATTTAGGAGTATATTATTCAACGGACGCTTTAAGCCTTTATCTTAGCGGAGCAGCTAATTCTCTGCTAAAGGTATCCACCTATGTGTTTTTTTCAGATGGCTATGAAATGACCCTCGATAAGATAACGAGTCAGAAGCAGGGAATTGATATCACCTATATGAATGCTGACGAGCTCTCTTATGTAATGGACAGGGATAACGGTCTTACTGTGGTTTTTGTGGATTGCTTCAATGTTGACGGTTCCATCAGAGGCCTATGGGTAGCATCGGATGAATGGCTGAAAAACACGCCGACTTATTCAAAGAAATTCATAGAAGCACTGGTAAGATGTGCAGATTACCGTGATAGTAATATGAATATGACCTATGAACAAGCGAAAGCTTCAATAGAGGGAATGAGGGAATATGATTTTTCGAAGCTTACTGAAGTCATGCAGTACTGCGCTGTTTTCTCAAATTCCAATCCTGTAGATGGAAAACCTCAGGTGATAGCTGATAATACTTTTGAAACCTATGATGCAAAAGGCATGTATGAACTGTTTAAGGATTTTTCCGAACAGCAGGGTGCCGGATATGAGCTCTGCGTAAGCCTGTATAACCAGTATTCAGATAATGCCGATGATGTTAAGGAATTTTCACAGACCTTTGATTTGTCACGAATGATTGACGCACTCCAAGCTTTTATTGAAAAGGAGTAGCTTAAACTGAAGCATAAAAAATCGAAACGGATAACGAGACCACAGTAAAACAGACAGGAACAGGCTGTAACAACAATACGATATGGATATCAATGGGTGACACATGAAAAACAAAAAGAATAAAGGCAAAGGCAGAAAAGCATTTTTCATCTCCATACTGGGGGTGCTGGCCATTACCACAGGAGTGCTTATAACATTTCTTCCCGTCACATACAAGATTGACCGCTCTCTTGTGATACAGAATCCGGAGTATAACGTTGTAAGGGCTGATGGCGAGTATACTTCCCTTGCCAAAACAGATGCTTCCGGCAATTATCTGGATGATGATTTTAAGATTGCTGCGTTTACAGACATGCATCTGGATACACACAAGGAAAGAGGGAATGTAACCATTGAGATGCTGATGAGAAATATATCTTCACAAAAGCCGGATCTGGTAGTGCTTGCAGGGGATAATATAACATCAACTTTCAATGAAAGACGTACTAAACAATTCGGTAAGCTGATGGAGGAGATGGGAGTCTACTGGACGCTGGTGCTTGGAAACCACGCGGGGGATAACGCGGCCAGCATATCGAGACAGAGGATGATTGATATCCTTGCTTCCTATCCTCATTGTCTGGTTGAAAAGGATATCAAGACGACAAATAGCGGGGAAATGGTATGGGGAGTGGGAAACCATGTCATCAACCTTCTTGATGCCAAGGGTGAAATACGCCAGTCCCTGTATTTTATTGACAGCGGAGACGAAATGACCAAAGAAGATATAGAAAGGTACAAAGAAGAGATTGAAGCCACCAATAAAAAGAAATATGACTATATCAAGGACAGCCAGATACAGTGGTATCAAGAGACGGTCAGCCATATCAATGAGATAGCAAAGAAGACAGTTAAATCCGTCGTATTCAGTCACATCCCTTTGGTGGAGTTCAATACGGCTTATGAGAAAGCGATGGCTGGCGATGCTGAAGCGGAGCTTCTGTATGGAACCAAGCTTGAGACCGTATGTGCATCAGGGCATAATAACGGATTTTTTGATGTAATCCATGATTTTGGCTCCACTCAGGCATTCATTTCAGGTCATGACCATGTGAATGATTTTGCAGTGAAGTATCAGGGAATCATCCTTGCATATAACCAGAACAGCGGATACAGCAGTTATAATTTAGTGACAAAAAAGAAATCCGAT
This sequence comes from uncultured Ruminiclostridium sp., assembly GCA_964450305.1. Lineage (GTDB taxonomy): Bacteria > Bacillota > Clostridia > DSM-8532 > DSM-8532 > JAAYJG01. Next base: position 156 of record CAYVFB010000042.1, on the reverse strand, counting down.
ACCCTGATACAGGGATACACAGTATACACGATTGATAAGGATGGGGGACTGACAATAAAGCCCTACCATAATGATGGTCTTTATCCGGACCTTCAGGAAGACATCCTTGAATTGTATCAATAAATTAACAAAACAAAAACATTGAGCAGGTGAAAA
>CAYVFB010000041.1:0-26604 GCA_964450305.1 uncultured Ruminiclostridium sp. | reverse complement strand
CGCCCGTTTTAAAAGACCCTGGTATTCCTTCATGTCCTGTTCGGGTGCCTTCATCAGCTCGGCAGGGGTCATATCGTTCAGATAACACCAGACTGCGGTAACCCCCATGGCTTCTCCTGCGGTGATATTCACTGACATCCTGCCGGCGCTTGTGGATGCAAGGGATGAAAAGGAGGCCTTTTTCCCCACCATCAGCAGGTTATCCAGATTTTTTGAGATGAAACAGCCCAGCGGAATGGAATAGACGGTCGGGTTGCCCATGATATAGGAATACTCCTCGGACATCTGGGCGCTGACAAATTTTTCAGCATCCACCGGGGCAGAGGCCATCACGACCTTGTCGGGGAAATCTCTGTTCTCCAGAATATCTTCCACCTTCAGCCGATAGCGCCCTTCATAATGCCGGTTTTCCGGGATATAGAACTGGGATGGGCCTGTGCGGAAGGTGCAGTTCTCGAAGGGAACAAATACCACCTGTAAAAACACCGTCAGCATTTGTGCTTCCTTCAATGCGGCGTTAAAATCCACTTCCATCTTTTCAGGGTCATTCACATTGACACCATGCATCCGAATACCGCTGATCACGATATCATCTCCGGGTTGACCGATAAACTTCAGATTGGAAATTCTGATTTTAGGGCTGTTTTTCTGATATTGCTTCAGCACCGATTGGAAATCATCCATGATCTGTCTTCCCTTTCGGATGCTTTCGATATCCTGCCAGTTGACGTCTGAAATGATGAAATTGTATTCCACCGGCATATAGGAATCGGGTACGTTAATATCGCCGGATCCTTGAAAACAGGGCACATTGCAAAGCGAAAGCAGGGTTCCGTCGTCTGTCGCATCGATAAACACGGACGCTTCAACATACTGGGTTTCGCCATCTCCGTAGATGTTAACTCCTTCCAAAAGATTATCATTCATCTGTACTGACAGAATTCCGGCGTCGTAAATGACCTTCAGGTTGGGCTCTCTTTGCAGTTTCTTTTTAGCGGTGGATATGTAGTCTTCAATGGAGAAATTACTGCCGGTTTCACCAAAAAACTCGGTATATATGCCGTTTGTCAGCCTTTTCTTATCCCCGTTGATGATGGCATAATCCGGGGATGTATATGTCAGCAGCGCGGATTTGATGATACCGCCCGGATCCAGATCCTCGGTGACAAGCAGGGTCTTAAGACCCATACGTGAGGCTGAAAGGGCAGCGGCCACCCCCTCGGGTTCAGTTCCATAAACCACCAGAGCGTATTGGTTTTTTCCCGCAGGGCCGACTGCCTTCCTTGTTTTTCTTTCAAATTCTTCCCCGGTAATGATGGGACGGATTCCAAACCAGAAGGTTAAGAAAAACAGCACCACGATCACAACATTCCGGGTTAAGTTTCCCTTTTTCATATTACATCCCTTATTCGATGGTATAGCTTCCCCTAATCAGCATAAATGCCTTATCGGAGGTTACGTGAATTCCTCTTCCGTCGTTGCGGGAGGAAATGAGCAAATGCTGGTTTGTGATCAGCGCACCCTCGGACAGGTCCGCCGCAGCCGTTGCATCCGCAAGACCGCCCAGTTCCCCCTGGATAGCTTTGGTTTGACCGCTGCGCACCAGCACCTCGGCACCCGAACCCAGCATAATTCTCTGGCCTTTGTTTGCCTCAACCACCACGAAGCCCGCCTGTAGTTCCTCCACCTTTTGAACCAGCTCCAGATTCCGCTTTTCCAGCTCCTGAATTCTTGTGACCGCCTGGATGGTCAGGTTAATCAAATCGGATATATCCGTTCTCAGATTATTGATCACCTGCTGGTCCACGGTTCCACCGGAGGGTGTGCCCCCGGACGGAGTGGCGGGTACTGTTCCGCTGCCGATTTTTTGTGTCAGCAACAGAATTTGTTCATCCACATAGCTTTTGGTAACCAGGGGATCAAACTCACTGCCCGGTTGCGCCTGTGATGCAGCCTGTGCAGCAGTAATCGCCCCGATAGCCGCCACCAGTGTGATCGTCAGAAATAACAGCCTTCTTTTTTTCATCCTTAGTAAACCCCCTATCACCTGATTCATCTAAAAGCTTGTCCGGCTTTCTGCCTGCAAACCAAATTCCCTGCCGCTTGCTGATTGCCGGTGTTTCCCTGTAGAAACGGCATATATGTATTTGTTATTGAATATATCTGGTCTCCAGCCCAAAGCTTGTGCTCAGCGCATCGTTTACTTTTATCATCAATACTTCATCCAAATGGCCTGTTTTCTCACGCAGCCTTCTTTTATCAATGGTTCTGACCTGTTCAAGAAGGATGACGGAGTCCTTGTTCAGCCCATACAGTTCACCGGGGATTTCAATATGGGTCGGCAGCTTTGCCTTGCTCAGCCTCGATGTGATGGCCGAGACAATGATGGTGGGGCTGTAACGGTTTCCCACGTCATTTTGTATCACCAGAACCGGTCTGATGCCGCCCTGTTCGGATCCGATTACCGGGCTCAAATCCGCATAGAAGATATCTCCTCTTCTAATCTCCACGCTATAAACACTCCTCGCGCTGGATTTGACCCCACAGAAATCTATTTACCCAATTTTATTGTATAGTTCATTGGGTTACCCCGTCAAATTAAATGTCCGTTACAGGCTGCGAAGCCTGTTGGCTTGAAAACCCCCTGTTCACTTTTCCCGGAGGCTGACCTGTAACCGGATAAACGCTCACGGCTTGTGGTGCAGCGTTTGCTCTTTTTCTTTATCATTAAGTATTGCATTTTTTTGCATAATTCATACATTGCCCCATGCCAGAAGCCGAAACGGAAGGGTTATGTTGGCTTTCCTGCAGCGATGTCCGGCATTATACAAACATATATTTTTAATCAGCCACTAATGGGCGGTATTGAAAGCCGCCGTGCCATGCAGATAGTTTATCACGTTGACCACTTTGCCTTCCTTCAGATATACCCTGGGGACCCTTTTCCCAATCAGGCACACCACTTCATAGTTAACGGTCTGTGACAGCGCTGCTACCTCTTCCACGGTAATTTCACGATTTCCCTGTTTACCAAACAGAACGACCTCGTCCCCGGTTTTCACAGGGGTTGGAATATCGGTAACATCCACCATACACTGGTCCATACACACACGCCCCAAAACCGGAGCGTATTCACCATGGATCAGTACCCTGCCTGCGTTTGAAAGAAGCCTGCTGTAGCCGTCGGCATAACCGATGGGAATAGTGGCGATCTGGCTTTTTCGTTTGGTGGTATGGGTTCTTCCATAGCTGACCGGAACCCCGGGCTCAACCTCCCTGACCATGACCACCTTGGCTTTTAACGACATGGCAGGCTTTAGGTCAATCACTGTTTTGTCCACCTCATCCGAAGGATACAGCCCATACAAAATAATACCCGGTCGAACCATATCCAGATCTAGGGTTGGATACTGGAGAATCGCACCGCTGTTGCTGATGTGCTTCACCGGAATGAGGATTCCAATTCTGTTCAGTTCCTGAACAATGCTCTCAAACATTTCATACTGATGCAGCGTATATTCACGCTCGGCCTCATCGGCGGAGGCAAAATGGCTGAACAGCCCTTCAATAATGATTCCAGGCAGTTGATTGATTTCAACCACATCCTTGATGGCACTATATCCGGGGGAAAAACCCACCCGGGTCATTCCGGTATCGATCTTGATATGGATTCGCGCCTGTTTGCCAAGCTTCACGGCAGCTTTCGACAGCGCCTGTGCCAAATCGTGACTGAACACAGTTTGGGTAATGCCATATTCAATAATTTCTTCTGCGCGTACCGGGTCGGTATAGCTTAACACCAGGATGGGCACTTTCACCCCAATGTCCCTCAGTTGAATGGCCTCATCAAGCATGGATACGGCCAGGCGACTGGCACCGCTTTCCAGAAGCGTCGGAACCGTTTCAAAAATGCCGTGCCCGTATGCGTCGGCTTTAACGACCGCCATCATTTCGGTCATCTTCCCCACCCGTTTGGCGATTTCACGGACATTATGCCCGATATGATCCAGGTTTATCTCGGCCCAGGTTCTGTTCAGTCCTGTATTCAAAGGTTTACCCTTCCCTTCTTCATTCTTGGTTATAACCGCATTTCAGACGATATAATCCTTCAGGTGCCCGGGGGGTTCTGCCCGGGATGCGCCTGTTTCGAAGGTGCACGCCTCAAATCAGCTATAACCGATGGTATTATATTTACCAGTTCCCCCGCTGTAAAACCGACAAGATCAGCCTCACCCGCCAAAGCTTCGCCGCAGCGGCCATGAATGAACACCGCAAGGGCCATTGCCTGCTGACAGGGTATGCCCTGTCCGATCAGGGATCCGGTAATGCCTGCCAGCACGTCGCCCGATCCGGCAACAGCAAGGCAGGAATGACCCGATGTGTTGATTTTATAGCTTCCATCCGGGTATGCAACGACTGTTCCCGCACCCTTCAACGCAATGGTTGCATTGTTTTCGCGGCTGAACTTCAGCGCGTATTCCACACGCTCCCTTTGAATTTCTTCCACAGCAATTCCGGTAAGCCTGGAAAATTCACCGGGATGGGGTGTGATCACCACCTCAGCCTTTGCTTTTCGAAGGGTCTGTGGTTCCAACACATTGAGTGCATCGGCATCTATCACCATAGGTGTTTTGCAATTTTCAATGAATACGCTCACCCATTGTGCCACAGGTGCCTTCGCAGAAAGCCCCGGACCAAGAACCACTGCATCCATGGACGCAGCCAGCTTTAAAAGCTCATCAAGGTTTTCAGGAAGGAGCAGTCCGTTTTTATCAGCTTGCGGCATAACAATAGCTTCCGGAATATTGATGCAGTAAACAGAAGACAGGGAACCGGGTACTGCCAGATATACCATCCCACAGCCGGTCTTGAATGCTGCCCTGGCTGCCAGCGTGCCGGCGCCCGTCATCCCGGTGGAGCCAGTAATGATCAGGACCTTCCCGAAGGTTCCCTTATGGCCGTCTGCCGGCCGTTCGGGCAGAAGCCCTCCACAGGAGGAAAGGTCAAGCAGTTCCCCGGTAAGGTCAGCCATTTCTGCTGCACCAGCGGGTATTCCAATATCCGCCACAGTAACCTTTCCCGCGTGGGATCTGCCCGGATATTGCCAAAGCCCCGGTTTTGGCAGAGAAAAGGTCACTGTTTCATCCGCTTTCACGGCCGCACCGCAGACCTGGCCGGTTTTGCCATCAATTCCCGAAGGAATGTCAATGGACAGAATCCTTGCTTTGCTTTCATTCACAGCATTTATCGCGGCCGCGAATGCTCCTGTCACTACACCATGAATTCCCGTGCCGAATATCCCATCAAGGATAAGATCCGATGAAGCAAGCTTTAAAAGAGCCCCCCTCAGAAAGGATTCATCATCGATAAAAGCTGTTTTTATTCCGATCTTCTCAAGAATCTGCAGATAGGTAAGGGCATCTCCGGTGACACACCCCGGGGGAACCAAAGAAATAACCGAAACCGGGTATCCCCACTGGTGAAGATGTCTGACAGCCGCAAAGGCATCTCCCCCGTTATTACCCTTGCCGGTAATGGCAAAGATCTGTTTCGTTTTATCTCCGGCCAGCATTTCACAGGCTTTTTCCGCAACCCTCAGCGCTGCGTTCTCCATCAGCAGAATGCTGGGGATCCCGTAAACCGTTATCGCGGCTTCATCCACTTTTTTCATCTGTTGCGGGGTTATTAGCTTCATCCTTTTTCTCCTCCGGTTTCAGGAACATTTGATCCAGTTTGGTCAACTCATCCGATCCCAAAAGGGTATGGAAGAAGGAGTATACCTCTGTCCAGTCGGTGGACATGCCCTGCCTTTCCATCTGTAAATCCTTCAACCTTTGTTTTGCCTGTTCCAATTCCCGATCCAGTTTTTTCTGCCTTTCCCTTGAATCGGACATCACGCTGTAAACATGCCGGACGGTAGCATCAAGAAGCTTGAAATTCGCCTCGCGGATTCTGTCCTTCATCATGTAAAGCTCATTTTGAATGTCCTGAGCACGTTTGTTCAGGGCTTCAATTCTTTCCTTTGACTGGGCCAGGGATTTCTTCGCTTCCTCATTGTTTTTATCAAAGGCCTCTTCGGTGAGTGTCATAATGCGATTCATGTACTTTATCTTTTCCGGTTCAATGCTTTTCTGCTCCTGATAAAGGCTTGCTTCCTTCCCCAGAAGCTTGTTCAGCAAGTCCTGCTGTCGTTCTATTCCCGCTGTGATGGGAATGACCTTAAAAAGTTTGTTCCAACGCTCATCCAATGTTAAAATAACGATATCGTTCTTTTTTAGCGTAGCAATATTGAAGTCCAGTTTTTGTTTTCGCCGTAAAAACAGCATTGGCCTATCCTCCGGTGTGGGAAGGCTGTTCATGCAAGCCATGCCCGGTTTTATTTTTAGGACGCTGCAAAAATAAACAGGTCCGTAATTTCCACAGCATCAAAGTTATTATCGACATTTCCCGGCCTCCGGGTTAGAAACAAAAGCACGGGATTATTTATCCCAGGTTTTTTCATGCACGCATATAATATTCTGAGAAAAACTGCTTGTTTTGATTCAGGCTGTGAATGCCGATAAATCCTTTAGTAGTGTTTGTATTCATCCGAAAAGCCTTTAGAGAATTCATTCAATCTCAGGCAGTGCAGGTTTTTCTGTAATCTTTTGCACCCTGAAATTAGAAATAATTAGTTGTTTTTCTTGAAATCAATAGGGGGATTATATTATCATGCGGATAAAAGACAATCAATCATCAACCGGGAAGAAACATAAAAAGATACTGCCAGTCGCCATCATTCTGTTTGCGCTCTTGTTATCCGGAACTATTTTTCTGTCAATGAAAATTCTGAACAATCCGAACGTATACAACGGGGTTTACCTTGATGGTGTGCATCTTGGCGGCTTAAGCGAGGAAATGCTGACAGAGTATCTTCAGAATAAATATGAAGCGGATCTGTCTGCCATTGAACTCAATATCTTTCATAAAAGCTATCCGTCCGTGATAACCTTTGGAGATCTGAACGTCAAAATTAATAATAAGGCAACTTTCAATCAAATATATGATTCAGGAAGAAAAGGCAACATCTTTCAACGATTGACACAGGTGTACCGACTGAATAAAGAGCATAAATATCTGCAAACTGAAGTGTCCATCGATACGAATGCACTGGCCAAAGTGATTGAAGACATATACAGTAATACCTATGTACCCGCAGGTTCTCACTCCCTGTTGCTGCTGGATGAAGGCGTTTTTCTTCAATCGGGTCAATGCGGCTATGCGGTCAACAAGGAAATGCTGAAGGATCGGATTGTTGAACAGGTAAAACAATTAAAACCCGGAATCGTCGTCGTACCGGTTCAGGAAGTTCTCCCCGAAAGGGTTGATGTCGATTCCTTCTACAATAAAATCGTACAGGAATCACGGGATGCATCTTTCGAGCTGAACAATGGTGAAATCCGTATCATTCCTGAAATAACAGGAAGAAAACTGGATAAGGCCGCCTTTTTATCCTCCGTGGCGGAGTTGGAGGCAAAATCCGGGAAATATCCCGTTGAGCTGGAGATTCCTGTTGAAATCGTACAGCCTCAAAAAACCGCCAAAATGGTTGAAGAAGCGTTATTTCGCGATGAGCTTGGGAAGTATCAAACCGTATTTCCGTTGAAAACCGGCAATGATAAAGCCAGGGCGGTAAACATTCGCCTGGCCACGCAGGCCATTGACGGCTCAATACTTATGCCCGGTGAAACCTTTTCTTTTAATGAAATCGTGGGCAGACGCACCACCGAAAGGGGCTATCAACAGGCAATTGTTTACAGTGACGACGGAGTATCCATGGATGTGGGCGGCGGTATATGTCAGGTTTCTACCACAATGTATAATGCGAGCCTGCTGGCCAATCTGCAAATTGACGAGCAGAGTCCTCATTTGTTCACAGTTGCATATGTCCCTCTGGGAAGAGATTCTGCTGTATCCTATGGGATACAGGATTACAAGTTTACAAACAATACCAACTGGCCTTTGAAGATTAACGGGAAAGTATCCAATGATCAAGTTACGTTTACACTTATCGGCACCGATGAGGATCCTGATCTGGAGGTTATCCTCCAAACTTCCGTCTTAAAAACCATCCCCTTCGAAAAGAAAACCGTGGAAGACAGAACCCTCTCAAAGGGAAGCAGTGTCGTGATACAGCCCGGAATGGATGGGGCTGTTGTGGACACCTTCTATACCCTTAAAAGGGGAAAAGACATTGTCTCCAGCTACAAGCTGCACACAGTCAGTTATAAGGCGCTTCCGGAAATTACCCACGTTGCGCCGAAATAACAGGGGATGAACTCAACCTTCCCTCAGTGTTTTGGACGCCTGCTGCGCAGCAGGTTACCGTGTCTGTACCCGTATAACACTACTCACAAACTGAGGCGGGAAAGTTGAGTAATGAACCTCTCTTGATCCGTTTATACTATGAATAGTTTCAAAATCATGCTGTTGGGTAAGTATTGAGAAATAGTTTTCAAAGGAGGCTTAAAAGCATGAAAAAATTGTTCAAATGCACTGTTTGCGGTTATGTTCACGAAGGTGGCGAGGCACCGGATTTCTGCCCGAAATGCGGTGTTCCGAAAGAGAAGTTTGAAGAACTGAGCGAAGAAGCTGCAAATAAAATATATGCTTCTGACCGCACCAACGATATCCACATGGAATTGGTTCGTCTTGGCATGAAAATTTCCGCATTATGCGAGGAGGGAATTCAACTGAACCTCGATCCGCCATGCGTATCCGTTTTTGAAAAGGCCAGGAAAGAGGCCCTGGTGATCAAGCAGCGCTCCAAAGCAGAACTTGCAGGACATATGAGCAGAGGTAAATTTTAAGCATTAGGGGTTCATAACCCCTTTTTTGTTATCAAACAACTACGGTATATAAATACGCTGTCAATAGAAGCAATTGCTCTTGCGAAATGGTTTATCGTGATGTAATATTGGTTTCATATTGAAGGTTGAATTCATCAACGATCCGTTTGCGGAGGTATGTTCATGCGGGTTTTTATTGTCAGTCAGGAAGAGCAGGGAAAAAGAGTCGATCGTTATTTACAGAACGAGCTGCCCGAGCTGCCTTTTCCCTTACTTGCGAAAACCTTCCGCAAACGGGATGTTAAAGTAAACGGTACCCGTATCAAGGAGAATCATATCTTGACGGCAGGAGATCGGGTTGAACTGTTCCTGTCCGAAGAATTCCTGAAGGTTCCAAATCCGGAAGTGGAGATTCCTGTTGTTTTTGAGGATGCTAACATTCTTATTGTCAATAAACCGCAGGGGCTGCCGGTACAGGACGCTACCGGGCTTTCAGCCGAAAAGGCCATACAGGCGGTTTATCGGGGCAGCCTGCCCAATGGTTTTCCCACCTTGTGTCACAGGCTTGACCGAAATACGGGCGGCCTGCTGCTGCTGGCGAAAAACCAGGAGGCTCTGGATATCCTCTTTGAGAAGTTCAAAGATCATGAAATATGCAAGCTTTACCGGTGTATTGTCTGCGGTTGCCCGGATAAACCTTTCGCACAGTTAAAAGCTTTCCTTCTAAAAGATTCAAAAAAAAGCCAGGTTAAAGTATTTCTTCGGCAAGTACCGGGCAGCATGCCCATTCAGACAAGCTACCGGGTACTGGAGAGTAATGGCGAGTTAAGCCTTCTTGAGGTGGAACTGGTGACCGGACGCACTCACCAGATAAGAGCGCACCTGGCCTTTTCAGGGTTTCCGGTGTTGGGGGATGGTAAATACGGGTTAAACACCATGAACCGGAAGTATGGTGTTAAAAAACAACTGCTGTTCAGCACCGGGCTCCAATTTTGTTTCAAACAGGATGCTTCTTTTTTGAATTATTTGAAAGGAAGAACCGTTTCACTGCCGGAAAAGAAGCTTGCTGAGATACTGACTGATGTGAAAAAATTAAAATAATCATGTACTTCCCCAACTTTCCCTCTGTGTTTTTGTTGCCCAAATCTGATATTTACGCAATTTTATAGTCATTTAAATGATCCCCTATCAGGAAGGTTCTGTATACTGAGATGTTCTCACCCTCTCTTACTTTTCCCGGAACGGTATCCTGTACGTTAAGATACGCTATCCTGTACTAAAATGCAAAAGGTATCTTATGTGATAATTATGTGCATGGGTTTTATTATGACATTCAATGTTTTTGTGCTGGAATTATACAGATTTTAAATTAGAAAGCAGACACAGGTGGAGCCACAAAAAACGTCTTTCTGAGTGTATTGTAACTGGTAGCCCCATTCAACCACCGGAAAAGATGGATTATTCAACGGATTATTCCAAGTTACTCACCTATGTGGCGCAGGTGAAAGAAGCCAGGCATGAGTGATCATACCTGGCTTTTGTTTCTGTGAGCATGCTCGGTTTATAGGGCTATTTCGTTACTGTAGTATACATAAAATACTTGTAGCCAAGAGGAGAAGAGTAAAACCCCTGCAATTTTGGATTCTTTAAAAAGATATCTACATAGTAATAGATTGGGCAAAGCATGGATTCGTCAAAAATGATTTTCTCCGCCTGATGCATCAGTTGCATTCTTTCGGCCCTGTCTGAGGAAGCTTTTACTCTGGTAATCAGTGCGTCGTAATCCTTGTTGGACCACTGTGCATCATTGTTCCCACTGCCCGTTATCCACATATCCAGGAATGAAATGGGATCATTGTAGTCGGCCAGCCAGCCATTGCGTGCAATTTGATATTCTCCGTTCTTACGCGTGGTGAGGAAAGTATTCCACTCCTGAGATACCAGGGAGACATTTACGCCAATCTCCTTCCACATGGACTGTAAGGCTTCGCCTATAAGCTGATGTCCGGTGCTTTCATTATAAAGATATTCCATGGTTGGCAGCCCCTTTCCATCGGGGTAGCCAGCGTCGGCAAGAGCCTTTTTGGCTGCCGCAAGGTTGGCCTGATACGCTTCTTTGGACGGATCATAGTAATTTCCGCCGACATCACGGAATTCCTTTGCCGGATCAGCATCCGTCAATCCTATCGGTACATAGGCACCTGCGGGTTCCTGCCCTGCTTTTCCGATATTGGTCACGATATAGTCCCTGTCTACTGCCAGCAGTAAAGCTTTACGCACCAACGGGTTATCAAGCGGCGGCTTCTTCACGTTAAAGCTGACGTAATAGGTTCCCAGCTGACCTTCAAGATTAAACTCCGGTTTGTCCCTCCATGCATCTATTTCATCATTGGGCATGGAATCAGCAAAAAGGATCTCACCATTTTGGAAGGCCGCGAGGATGGCATTGTCATCGGCCATCAGCAGAAATCGAAGTGTATCCGGGCCTGTTATGGCGGAAGCCTTCCAGTAGTTTGGGTTCTTTTTATATACCATTTGGGAGTCATGAACCCATTCCTGCAGCATATAAGGGCCGTTCCCAATATAGGTTGACGGGTTTAGTGTCCACGTATCCGGGTTTGCTTCAACAATGTCCTTCCTTACCGGAAAGAACGTTGGGAAAGCACAAAGCTCAAGAAAGTACGGTGTGGGAGCAACCAGCTGAACCACCAGCGTTCTTTCGTCTGTAGCGGTTACATTCAATTTATTTTCAGCATATCCCTGAATGGATTCAAACATATAAGCATAATCGGCGGCTGTTTCCGGGTTTATCGCTCTGTTCCATGACCAGACGAAGTCGTTTGCGGTCAATGGCTGTCCGTCACTCCATTTCAGGCCTCCACGAAGCTTGAATGTATAGGTCAGACCATCCGCGCTGACAGTGTGTGATTCGGCCTGGCCATAAATGGGTGTTCCGTTCTTATCCAGGCTCATTAATCCTTCGAAGGTATGCAGCAGCATTGTGGCTACATCGGCTGCACTGTTTAACGCGGGGTCGATAATATCCGGTTCAGATCCCACGTGAACTGAAAACTCTGTTTGTTGTGCAGGTGACACTCCGGGTGTATTCTCTGGGGGCTGCCCGGGGCCGGGTTTAGCTCTGCAGGCTGCAAAGACCAGCACGCTCAAAAGCAGTATGGCCAGTAGTCTTATTTTTCTTTTCATTGTTTATCCTCTCCTTTTCCATCAATACGGGTTTATAAAAATTTGGACATATCCCTGTGGTTAATATATTATATGCACATTTTTAAAACCCATACTTATCCATGGAAATAAGTGAGCCATAGGGATACAGAGATAACGGAGATATGTACATTGTCCCATGAGGGACAATGGAGACAGTACCTAAGGAACAGGCCTTGGTGAGTTCGGGGCAAAGGAACCCATCCCCTCTATCCCTCTAATTTACATTGGAACCTGTCCCTACTGTAAATTCAGATGTGGTGGCAGGCGGCGAAGTGGCCTGGGCTGACCTGCTTCAGTTCGGGTTCTTCTTTGGCGCAGATTTCGGTGGCATAGGGGCACCGTGTCCTAAATCGACAACCGCTGGGAGGGTTTAATGGGCTTGGCACATCTCCTTCCAGCACAATTCTTTGCCTTTTACGACTGGCGATGGGATCGGGTATCGGAATAGCCGATATCAGCGATTTGGTATAGGGATGGACAGGGCGGTCGGTCAGCTCATAGCTGTTCGCAATCTCTACCAGCTTGCCCAGATACATCACTCCAATTCGTCGGCTGATATGCTTCACGACTGAAAGATCGTGGGCAATGAAAAGATAAGTCAGCCCCATTTCTTCCTGCAGCTGCTCAAACATATTCACGATCTGTGCCTGAATAGAAACATCCAAAGCCGACACAGGCTCGTCGCATACGATAAATTCCGGGTTTACCGAAAGGGCACGGGCAATACCGATGCGCTGGCGCTGACCGCCTGAAAACTCATGCGGGTAGCGGTTAGCATGCTCACTATTCAGGCCCACATGCTCGAGCATCCGCATGATTTTCTCGCGCCTTTCGGCCTTCGATTCCGCCAGCTTATGAATATCAATGGGTTCCCCAACAATATCGCCAACGGTCATCCTTGGATTTAGTGAAGCATAGGGATCCTGGAATACAATCTGCATTTTCCTGCGATATGGCAGCATGTTAGCTTTCGTGATATCCTCACCATCATAAAAGATACTTCCTTCGGTTAGTTCGTACAGGCGAAGGATTGAGCGTCCCGTTGTTGTTTTGCCGCAGCCGGATTCACCCACAAGCCCAAGGGTTTCACCCTTTTCAATATGAAACGAAACCCCATCCACGGCTTTGATAAACCCTTTTCGGAACAACCCTGAGGAAACCGGAAAGTATTGCTTCAGGCCGCGTACTTCAATAAGGTTTTGGGTAGCTCCCTGATGAGATACCGCCTCAATATTCTTGTTTGAGGCAGCTATGGCAATGTCCCGATCGGGGGAGTTTATCGTAGTATTTTTCCCCATCGCGTTTTTATTCTTTTTATCCCTTTTTCCTTGCATCATCAACATTACCGCTCCCTCCTTTCAGGCTCTCATACGCTTCCTTCTGGTTCAACCAGCAGGCGCTGGTATGGGTATCCGATAAATTGGTGAACTCGGGCATGGTTTTCAGGCAGATTTTCATCGTCCTGGCACAACGTGGAGCAAAAGGACAGCCAGCCGGTGGGTTCAGCATGTCCACCGGGGTTCCTTCAATGGGAACCAGTTTCTCATGTTCGGCAGCATCCAATTTGGGAATACTGTTCAGAAGACCTTTTGTGTACTCGTGCTTCGGGTTGTAAAAGATCTCCTCTGCCGTGCCTGCCTCTACGACCTTTCCTCCATACATCACGACGATCCTGTTGCACATGCTCGCAACAATCCCCAGGTCATGGGTAATCATGATGATCGACATGTTCAGTTTCCTTTTCAGGTCGATCATCAACTCCATGATCTGAGCCTGAATCGTTACATCCAAAGCAGTGGTGGGCTCATCGGCTATCAAAAGCTTCGGCTCGCAGGCCAATGCAATAGCAATCATCACCCTCTGACGCATACCGCCTGACAACTCGTGGGGATATTGCTTCAGCCGTTTTTCAGGTTCATTGATCCCAACAAGGGTCAGTAGCTCTGACGCCCGTTCGTGGGCCTGTTTTTTGTTCATTTGTGTATGCAGCAGGATAACCTCACAAATCTGATTTCCAATCGTATAGACAGGGTTCAGTGAGGTCATCGGATCCTGAAAGATAATCGAAACCTCATTCCCGCGGATTCTCCGCATTTCTTTCTCGGTTTTTTGATGAATGCGGTGGTCATTGAACTCAATGCTCCCACCGATTATTTTACCGGGATGGGCAGTTAAACCCATCACCGCGTATGCGGTAACCGATTTTCCACTACCGCTCTCTCCTACTATCCCCAGCACATCCCCTTCGTCCATTTCGATGGAAACATCGTTCAATGCCTTTACTTCGCCAGCCGGAGTAAAGAAAGAGAGCTTCAGGTTTTGAATGTCCAGTAAGGTTTTACTCATCATTTCTCCTCCTTAATTCTTTAATTTAGGGTCAAAAGCATCTCGCAGGCCGTCTCCCAAAAGGTTAAACGACAGGATTATCAGGCTTATCATCACAGCCGGGGCCAATAGCCTTACCGGATAGGATGAAATCCCGCCGATGGCCTGTGAGGCCATGGATCCAAGGCTGGGCATCGGTGCGGAAACACCAAGCCCCAAAAAGCTTAAAAAGCTTTCGGTAAAAATTGAAGAGGGGATCTGCAAGGTTGTTGTCACAATCAATGTACCAATAGTGTTCGTTAACAGATGCTTTCTGATGATTCGGCTGCTCGAAGCCCCCAGAGCTTTGGCTGCAACCACATAATCCTGCTCCTTCAGCGATAGGATCTGGCTTCTGACGATTCGGGACATCCCCACCCAATACAAAAGCGAGAACACAATAAAGATACTGATCAGCCCCACACCAATAGTGTCTATCCAGCGAAAACCCGGCACGTTGGCCGCCAGATCCTTCAGCGGATACTTCAGTGTAACCGAAAGCAAAATAATGACCAGAATATCCGGAACCGTATAGATGATATCCACGATCCGCATCATGATCATATCCACCCTGCCCCCGAAGTAACCGGCGATGGAACCATAGAGCGACCCAATCACAAGGATGATCGTACTGGCCACAAGGCCCACCAGAAGCGATATACGGCTGCCCATCAGAATTCTTGTCATGGTATCCCGTCCCAGGCTATCGGTTCCCAGGAAGTGGGGAAATACATTTTCTCCGGCCTCCATGCGTTCGGTTTCCGCTTTTGAATACTGCAGGATACCAAGGTTCTCGCTGCCTCTGATTTGCTGTTCATAGGAATAAGGGTAGAACGAAGGAACAATAAAGGCCATGAACATGATCACAATAATCACAATCAACGAACTCATCGCCAGCTTATTCTTTTTCAGCCTGCGAAAGCCATCCTTCCAGAAGCTTGTACTCTCCCGCATGATGACCAGGTTTTGCTTTTCGCTTTCGTCCGCAGGTAAAAAATCGGACACATCTGGTTGGAAGCTAAACACGTTTTTCTTGTTTTCCATCTCCGTTCCCCCTTTCTACTTTAGCTTAATGCGTGGGTCAATAATTTTATATGCGATATCCACGACCACATTCATTGTGATCAGCAGGAACGCCAGGAATATGGTTGTTCCCATAATCAGCGGATAATCACGGTCAGTGATGGAGCTGATGAACTGGCTTCCCAGCCCCGGTATGGTAAATATTTTTTCAACGACAAAGCTTCCGGTGAGGATATATGCCAACATCGGCCCCAGGTAGGTGACTATCGGAAGCACCGCGTTGCGAAGACCATGCTTGAACAGCGATTTAAACTGGGAAATGCCCTTTGCCCGTGCGGTGCGCATGTAATCCTGACCCAACACGTCAAGCATGCTCGAACGCATGAGTCTGGAGATATATGCCGTAGGGTAAAATGACAGCGCCATTACTGGTAATATATAATGCAATGGTGTGGTTAGCCCGTAAGTGGGCAGAAGGTGCAGCTTTACACCAAAGGTAAACATCAAAACCGTGGCAACAACAAACCCGGGAATAGCAATTCCCAAGGTTGCAAGAAACATGATGATCCTGTCCAAAAGTCCGCCGCGTTTTAGTGCTGCCACCGATCCCAGCGGGATACCCACACAAACAGCAACAAGAACTGCTATAGCACCTATTTTAGCTGATGTGGGGAACCTTGTGCGGATAATGTCATTGATCTCCTGGCCCCGCATTTTCAGTGATGTACCCAGATCCAGCTTAAAAAACAGGCGTTTCATATAGTTCCCGTATTGAACGATTATCGGCTGGTCCAAACCATATTTTTGCTCCAGTGCCTTCAACGTTTGCGGTGAAGGGGCCTTTTCAGCCAAAAATGGGCCTCCCGGAACAAGGTACATCAAAAAAAATGTTAGTGTTGCCACCGCAAACAGCGTAACCAATGCGGAAGCAACCCGTTTTATTGCATAAACAGCCATACTGCCACCCCTTTAATACAATCAATTCACCCGAATACAAAAAAATGAATGGTACATTCAATTAAAATCGTACCCTCTCGAAGTTCGCCAATGCTTCATCCCACCAGATACTTATGCCGGTAAATTACACGATAAACCATTATGAGGTTATTTCGTGTCCCTCATGAATTACGCTTTTCTAAAAGTTCGTTTACCCGAAATCAGGTGTCATGCAATTTCAGCTTATTTCTTCCGTTATTATAAAGGTTATATTTCTTTATGTCAATTATGGCAGGTATCATCTTCCATGGTATATTTTTCTTTTTAGTTTTGTCTACCTTCCTGCAGATGGAGGATAAAATTTATCCTTTTCAACAACGATGGCACAGCAAACAATCCATGCTGAAACACCGTGGGGTTATTTGAGGTATATTTCCTTATCCATATTCATTGCAATAAAAGCGACCGATACGAGAAACGCTAAATCAAGCCAGATTTCAAAACAATCTGTGCACAAGCATTATCTGACGTGACCGAAAAAGCCCGCACATTCCTGTACGGGCTCCTGAAAAAATACATTTAGTATTGAGGTGAGGCTTTGCTGTGACCAAGGGACCTGAGCCCCGCCCGATGGCTCTCCAACGGTTCTGATTTAAGACACAGTCCACAGCCCAAGGGCCGGGTTTGAGATGTAAAACCAGGTTTCTTCCGCTCCTTCATAATATCCATCATGGATATCTTCGGGCTTGTACCTGGCGGCAGCCTCTTCATAGGACATATATTTGAAACCTACCCCCTCCACTTCTTCCCGTGTCAGGTGCGAAACCGCATAGGTGATTTGGAACCTGCCGTCGCTGGAGCCGTGGATCAGATGGGCAGCCGCCGAGGGGTTTTCCCTTAAATCGGCATTATCACGGAACTGGTTCAGGGTATGCTCCCGGCCTCTGTACCCGTATTTCCGGATCAACTGGTCGATAGTCTCATCTTCCCCGAACTTTCTGATGCCGGGGGCTAAAATGATTAACTCGGCTTTATCAGCCATCGCCATACGGGTTCTGTAAATGGCCTTATTGCCTAGCCACGTGCTCTTGAACTCACGGGGATCAAGGTATACCACCGCTTTTTGGATGGGCTTATCCATGAAGTTCAAGTTTTTCTGCCGACTAAGAGACACCGCTTCCTCGAATATTTTTCTTGATTTACCGGTATAGATGCCTTCAATTTTGATATGATCTCCGCTGGCTGTGGTTACGGTAAGAATATAGGCCAGGGGCAGCTTGTTCAAAAAATGCTCCTGGGCATAGTCAAAGACCTTGCGCACCGGGGAATGGTCCTTGCCCATCAGCCGTTCCATGCCAAACACGGCACCAAGCATATGGCTTTTATTGATGGTGTCTTTGCCGCCGCAGCCCACCAGTACATTTTTGGTGTAGTTGGCCATGCCCACCACCTCATGAGGTACTACCTGCCCGATGGACAGAATGAGGTCGTAAGAGGGATCCAACAGGCGTTTATTCATCTCAATGGGGATGGGCTCGTCAATAAGCCCCTCGGAGATTTCACGAATGTAATCAGCAGGAACTTCGCCGACTTTCACCACATCCTCCCTCCATCGATGGGGAATAATGCTTTCAAAGGGGACAACCCCTTCGAAGAAAATATCGGTTTGTTCCTTTGTCATGGGTTCATGGGTGCCCAGTGCGGGCATGACATCCACTTTCGCGGTGTTCTTTAAGCGGGAATACAGCATGGCTGTTATTTTCCCGGCCCCCGAATGCATCCGCGTGAAATCGGGCGGAAGCAGCAAAACCTTTTTCAGAGGTTTGCCTGCACCTGCCAGTGTCTTATCTAAAACAACGCCTAATTCTTCATCGGAAATTCCATTCATGCCTTCGGCAAGCTTAATGATGTTTTCCATAAGTACCTCCATTAATTACTAACACCGTGTTGCACCTCATTTGGATTTTAATGCAAGGGGACACACCCTTGCAACATGTGTGCCCCCTGAAAAATCCAACTAAGCAGTATATGTGGATGCAGAAGTGCTTCCGCCTGTTCCTGTCCAATTGGTATGATAGAATTCTCCTCTTGGCTTGTCGACCCGTTCGTAGGTATGGGCCCCGAAGTAGTCGCGCTGCGCCTGCAGCAGGTTAGCCGGAAGCCGTTCGCTTCTGAACCCGTCGAAATAGCACAGGGCTGTTGTAAACGCCGGGACAGGGATGCCGTTCATCAATGCTGCTGCGGTAACTCTTCTCCAGCTGTCCTGGGCGTCCATCACCGTTTGTCTGAAGAACGGATCCAACAACAAATTGCTTAATTCCGGATTGTTATCATATGCTTCCTTGATTTTACCCAGGAAGGTGGAGCGAATGATGCACCCGCCGCGCCACATCAGCGCGATTCCACCGTAGTTCAGGTTCCAGCCGTAGGTTTTTGCGGCTGCGCTCATCAGGGTATACCCCTGGGCATAGGATACGATCTTTGAAGCATATAGTGCTTTGCGGATGTCTTCGATCATAGCCTTTTTGTCACCATTAAAGCTTGCTTTAGGGCCGGTGAGCACCTTTGAAGCTTCCGCCCGCTCAGCCTTCATCGCTGACAAACAACGGGAGAAAACAGCTTCACCTATCAGTGTAAGGGGCACGCCTTCATCCAGGGCGGCAATACCTGTCCATTTTCCGGTACCCTTCTGGCCTGCGGTATCAAGAATCTTATCTACAATGGGTTTACCGTCTTCATCCTTATAAGCCAGAATATCACGGGTGATCTCGATCAGATAGCTGCTCAGCTCGCCTTCGTTCCATTCCCTGAACACTTCATGCATTTCATCGGCTGACATACCCAGTAAATCCTTCATCACATGGTATGCTTCGCAAATCAGCTGCATGTCCCCATATTCAATGCCATTGTGCACCATTTTCACAAAGTGCCCGGCACCATTTTCTCCAACCCAGTCACAGCACGGAGAACCATCTTCCACCTTTGCGCATATGGCCTGGAAGATTGGCTTTACATGAGGCCATGCCTGCGGTGAACCGCCGGGCATCATGCTCGGGCCCTTCAGCGCACCTTCTTCGCCGCCGGATACGCCGGTGCCGATATAAAACATGCCCTTGTCTTCAACATATTTTGTGCGCCGGATGGTATCGGGAAAATGGGAGTTGCCGCCGTCGATGATGATATCGCCCGCTTCCAGATATGGCAGCAGTAAATCAATGAAATCATCTACGGGTTTTCCCGCCTTCACCATCATCATGACCTTGCGGGGCTTCTTCAAAGAATCAGCCAGCTCTTGCAGGGAATAAGTTCCGATAATGTTCTTACCTTTTGCACGTCCTTCAACGAAAGCGCTGACTTTATCCGTAGTACGGTTAAAAACCGCAACAGTGAAGCCCTTGCTTTCCATGTTCATGACAAGGTTTTCACCCATAACTGCCAGACCGATAAGTCCTATGTCCGCCTTACTCATATCTCAAATCCTCCTGTGGATTATACTCGTGACGCTTCACATTTTTCCCGCTGTATGAACAGCGGATCCCGTTTTAGACAGCGGGAGAGTCGGGTTATACTTTTATCGCTTTACGCGTGCGTTGCCCTGCCAGATGCTCCAGACCTGTTCTTCGTCGGCAGGCTGTGCATAGTCTGTGAGGAAGGTCGTTGCCATTGCGCCGGTGGCCCAGCCGAATTGTACCCATTTCGAAGGCTCCCAGCCCCTGAGAATAGCATACAGCATTCCGCCGACATAGCCGTCGCCACCGCCAATTCTGTCCAATATGGGAATTTCACGGGGCTCGGCAACATACCAGTTATCACCCTCCAAAAGGATGGCGCCCCATCTGTGCATGTTGGTGCTGATAACCTCGCGCAGCGTTGTGGCAAAGACCGAAGCGTTGGGGAATGCTGCCTTCACACGGGCAATCATGCCTTTAAAACTATCGATTTTACCGGCCAGTTCCTTTCCTCCGGCCTCGGGCCCTTCAATACCGAGGCTAAGCTGGAAATCCTCTTCATTGCCGATAAGAATGTCGGATAAACTTGCGATTTCGGTAAAGACATCACGAAGCTCTTTTTCTCGGTTTTTCCAGAAGGACGCACGATAATTCATATCAAAGGAAATGCGTGTACCATGTTTCTTGGCAGCCCTGGCCAGTTCCAGGCAAAAAGTACTGGTTTCAGGTGACAGCGCCGCGATAAGACCGGACAGATGCAGAATCTGAACCCCATCCTGACCAAACAGCTTTTCCAAATTAAAATCTTTCGCGTTCAGCGTACGGCCCACTTCACCGGCACGATCATTGTGAACGCGGGGGCCTCTGGCACCACAGCCTGCATCGGCGATGTTGAACTGGTGACGGTACCCCCACGGGCCTCCCTGGGGAACTTCCTTACCTTCATATTCCATATGGCGGCTGGCCAGATTGTCCTTGATCAGCCGGGCAATGGGGCTGTCCTTGACAAAGGTTGTCAGTACTTTTACGCGAAGACCCAGATAGGATGAAATGCTGGCAACATTGGTTTCAGCGCTGGTGACATGCAGCATGAACATATCGCTGGAGTGAACAGGCTGTGAATTGGTCGGGGTGATCCGCACGCCCATACTGGTAGGGACCACCATGGCATAAGCTGCGTTTTCTCGAAGTTGCATCAGTGAAAACCTCCTTTATAGAATCGACTTTTTATCATATTTTATCCGGTTCAAACCGGGTTTATCGTTCTTTTGGCTCAGGGTTTGGTCAGGACCAACAATTGATCACCCAGGAAATAAGCCAAATAGCAGCTTTCAACGCCTGCGTTTTATGCTTCATTTCACTGGATTGGGGGATAGCTTTTCCTTTATCCGGATAGCAGCAAAATCGAAACCAGCATACTACCCCATTATGAGTCATATTCTATCGAAAAACGTCCATACTTAGTTTGCATTTATTCGGTACTTTATACACTTTCTTTAGATATCCTCATTCCATTCCTCTAAAACAGTGTGAAAGCGTAATTCGTCTCCTCGAAAATACGACAAAAGCAAAAGCACTTAAAACAACAGCTTGATCAAAGTCAATCTTTAAGCAGTCTAAAACAAACCAGCCATTTCAAGCAGTTGCCTGAGAATGGCTGGTTATTTCCGTTCATTTTTCTGGTTCATCACCGGGTTTTGTCAATTAAATTGATACTTTTACAAGTTATAATGCTGCAGGATTACCCTGGTGTTTCGGCGAATACCCCTGTACCGCGTGGGCAAACGATTGTTATGGTTCCTCTGTATCCAAATGCTTTTACTTCTTTTTAATGCTTACGCTGCCGGAAGTGGTATGAACCTCTATCTTGCTGTCACCGTCACCGGCTTCAGCCTCCAGATGATTCTTCTTTGAAGAGAGTATCTTCATGGAGAAATCCTCACAATTGATATCTCCGGAAACCGTATTCGCATCGACCTTGAACCCGGAATCCTCTGGAACGCGAAGCGTTACCGAACCGGATACGCTGTTTGCCTTGAAATCCTTAAAGCTCTTATTAAACGATACGGAGATTTCACCGGAAGTGGTGGACAATTCCGCGCTTCCTTCCTGGATGTCCATCTTCACGGAACCCGAGATGCTGGTAGATGAGACTTTATCAACCGTCGCGTTTCTGACAGTGGTGGAACCGGAGGTTGAGCCCATCTTCACCTCTTCTGCTTCCAGAGCGTCCACTTCAAAGCTTCCGGAAACGGTACTCTTTTCAAACAGATTCTTCGCGACCAGCGTTCCGATTTCGATGCTTCCGGAGGTTGAACTCAGTTCTACGTTTTCACCATTGATGTTTTCCACACTGATCTTTCCGGAAACGCTTCCAACCTTTATTCTGTCACCCTCCAGCCGGGGAGCGTTGATCGACCCGGAGATACCGGTCGCTTCGAGATCGTCCCCCCAGCTTTCAGGAACCTTGACATCCAGCCAGGTTTGCCCGGAAATTGAGATGTTCACGACATTTGGGTGTACGATCCTGACAACAGCTGTTTTTCCCTCTTTTACAACCTCCAGATAAGGAAGGGCGTCCTTGTTTACTGTACTGACCTCCCCGTGGAAATGCGCTTCCACCTCGTCTGATTGATGGGTTTCAATTTTAATTTCAGAGCTTACCGCAGAAATGGATATCTTATCCATCCCCTTTGTGGTTATCTGACCGTTTTCATCAATGGTATAACCACCGAAGGAGAGGGTTTTGGTTTTGCTCTTGCTGCTTGCTTCATTGCCGTCAAACAATTGGGTTTTTCCAAACCCTTTTGCACATGCTAACCCACCCATTACTACGGCTACTATCAGAATAAAGCCGATCATCGGTATAATATTTCTTCCTCTTTCATTCATGGAAAACTCCCCCTGTTCATCTGGATTATGGTTCATATTCAATTTACATGAGTAACTATATTCTTTGTATCACAAAGGGAGCCTGTCCCACAAGGCACTTAATGAAACTCTAATTGAACTTTAATGCCACATTAGAAAAAGGCAGGAAACAGCAGAGGACGATCCCTTATTATTCAGAACTGTCCCCTGCTGGAATGCCCGAAGGTTCGGACATGTTTATCCCGATATGACCAGGCTCTAGTATTTGGGACTTACAAGTGTGGTTATGCAGCCACCTCAAGGTTACTAAAAATACCACTGGAGGCAAGGAACAAACCGGAGGCTGCAAGCAGGTTCCAGGCTGTAATGCCCAGCACGGATACAAACTCGTTTTGAAGCGTAAACGAGAGGATTCCCATGATGACAATCCCTGGGATAACCACAAAAAGGGAAACAAAAAGTTTGATAAAGATCTGCATAGCTTTGCTGTGTACGCTGCCGAACAAACGACGGGATACAATATCGGCATAAATATAGATGGCTCCGTACAGCGTATAGCAAATAACGCACATGGCTGCAACCGAAAGGCTCACATTAAGAAGAAAATAAGAGAGCGTGAACAATAGAACACCGTCAAAAAGGTTTTTAATATTTTCAGGCAGAGTGGTGTACAAAAGCTTTTTACCATTGCTTTCGGGAATGAGGAAGACATAGGGTTTATCCAGCTCTTGAGGCCATTTGCCCTGGACAGTGAAGAAAAAGAGCATATATGCACTGAAGAACAGCGTAAAGAAGATTGATGTCTGGCCATCAGGCATTAAAAACTTGAACCCCAATCCTGCCAGTGCGATAATCAGGCTGGACTTGTCAAAAAACAAAAAATAGCTGGTCTTGCGGTATTCCAAAAGGCTTTTTTCAAAAATAGCCCTTGCTCCGCCGCCGGAGAATCCACCTTTCACCTTGCGGGCTTTTCTTTGCACAATGCTCCCATCCCGGCCCTGCCGTTTTGCCTGTATACGCTGCTCTATCTGTTCGGTAGCACCCAGGACATCCTCATAATAGTCCATATCGCTGTTGTACAGGACGATCACGAATGTAGCGATGGCTACGGTTAAAATACCCACGCCAAGCCAGAAGGAGGGGCCGATACCATAAACAGCTGCCGTACCAATCGCCCTGAGCTGCCCAACCATCGGCATCCATGCAAAGACGTCATTGTTCAGGTATGAAATGGCTCCATCGATCAGAGATTGTTTTTGCAGCACCGACACGACCAAACCCACAACAAACAGCACTGCCAACGCGTCCAGCGCGCGTTTGGTCAGGGTGCGCCTTTTTGTGCTTACTGAGGAGAAGGTGTATAAAATCATCCCGACGATGGGATACAGCAAGGAGTAAAACAGTACCGAAAGAAGAATCACCCATATCCCATAGCTGTGCAGCATAAAATTGTTCTTCACATTGGGAACCTGAAATATGGTAAAGACTACAATGAGAAAAGAGGTTCCCATGTGCTTGATAAAACCGTATAAAAGAACCTTGCTTGGCTTGAAAGGTGCGGTAAAAACAAGGTTCACGTCAGAATACCGGAAGTAGGAGCTTCCCTTTTCAATGCCCTGCTTCAGGCTGAAATACAACGCAATGACAATAAGACCCGTAAAGATTGCGCTGAACACCTGATTGTCGCCGTGGCGCACCGCACCCGAGGGCATGATGAGAACGATCACAAGGGAAAACATCATAAGCATTCCGATCAGGATATACCCGATCAGCGCGAGCGGTTTTTTTGTCAGCCCCCGGATTACATTTTTCAGTTGCTTACGAATGATATACAGCAGCGCGCTCATGCACCAGCCACCCCTTCCGTAACAGCAAAGAAGATATGCTCCAGGGACTCGGCATTGTCTTCAACCTCGGTGCGGGTTCTGGACAAAACCACCCTGCCCCTGTTCATGATCAGAACCCTGTCCCAGACCTCATCAATGCTATCGATGATATGGGTGCTGATCAACACGGTGCAGCCTGAGTTTTTCAGCTCTTTGAACACGCTCTTCAGTTCCTTGATGGCCTTTGGGTCCAACCCCATCATGGGTTCGTCAAACATCGCCATTCTGGGCTTGATCAACAGTGCACAGCAGATGCTGATCTTCTGCTGCATACCCTTGGACAGCTCTTTTCCAAGCTTGTCTTTTTTGTCAATCAGCTCAAACCGTGCCAGCAAATGATCGGCATGCTGCTGCCAGCCATCACCGAGCCTGTAGGCGCGGGCAATAAACTCCATGTGTTCCCATACGGTAAGATAATCGTATACTGCCGCACTCTCAGGGATATACCCGAAAACCTTTTTGGCCTGGGTGGTTTTGTTGGAAGAACCATCGATCAATATCTCTCCGTTAAACCGCAGCAGGCCCGCGATAGACTTGATGGTGGTGCTTTTCCCCGCGCCATTGGGCCCGAGCAGCACCCCGATCTCTCCTGCCTTCACTTCAAAGCTGATGTTGTCAACAGCCAGAATCTTTTCATAGCGCTTGGTCAGATTTTTTACCTGAAGCATTCTCTTTTATCCTTTCACTTCAATTTCGGTACCATTATACATCACGCAGACTGACGGCACAAGGAACAACCAGATGCTGTATTTTTCATGTATTCTTAAAATGTATCCCTTCTCTGATTTGTTATCACGATTTTTCCCATCGAGAAGTAATTACGCTTTCTTTGTGTAATTGTCTGCTTATTGAAAAAGAGAAGGTTTCGCTATTTCATATTGACTTATCCCAAATATACGGCTATAATATTTTTATGGACCGAAATTGCTTTTTAAGTCCGTAAAAAGGGGTGCCAAATGCCTAAACTTATAACTGAGCATGAGCGTGAAGAAACCAAAAAAGCTATTATTAAAAACACAAGAATACTAATTCAAACTCAAAAAGGAATTAAGAATATAACGGTAGACGATATTATCAAGTCCGTTGGCATGGGTAAAAGTTCATTTTATTCATATTTTAATTCTAAAGAAGAGTGTGTTTATGAAGTTATTGTAAAATCGCAAATTGAATTGTTAAACAAATTTGAAGCAATCATGCTGACAAACCAACCTCGGAAAGAAAAAATAATTAGTTTTTTACTTGACGTTTATCTTGCGGAAGATAGCATTAGTAATTTTATTAGCTCCAACGATATGGAATTTCTTTTGAGGAAATTACCCCCTGAGTATAGTGCAAGGGCAGAAGAAATATCCGATAGCATAATGACCAATACTATGAAGCTATTAAATATTGGCGCGCTTCAAACAGAAACAATCACAGTTTTATTAGATTGTATTGACCGCGTAGTAACATATATTGGAATTTCTAAACAAGCAAGGGAAGAGGCTCTTAATACGTTAATTCTGTCCATAACAGAATATGTTGATAAAAACAGCGAAACACAAACTAACCAGTAGGGAGATAAATTTATGTTAGAGTTAAGATTACTTAATGATAGTGATATTCCGTTGGTAGAGGTCTGGTTAAATAAGGAACATGTGAAAAAATGGTATGAAATACCGAGTTTAGGAATTACGATTGATGACTGGATATCTGAAATTAAGGAGCACAAAGGAAAATTTCAATGGATAACATACCTCATTGTATTGTGGCAAAGCTGTCCGATTGGAATATGCCTGTATTATAAATGTGTGGATAGTAGTGGCGAAGATTTTGGAGCACTATCACTCACAGGTTCATACGGCATAGATTATCTAATAGGAGAAGAGTCTTATCTTGGCAAAGGCTTAGGCAAAGAAACTATTACCTTGTTATTGGATAAAATTTTTTCATTGCAGGATGCACAGAGAGTTACTGCTAACATTGACAAGAACAACAAGGCTTCCCAAAAGGCGTTATTATCATGTGGCTTTGAGTTATTAG
>CAYVFB010000040.1:4692-27747 GCA_964450305.1 uncultured Ruminiclostridium sp. | reverse complement strand
GCCCAGGAACAGCCCGATGGGTAAAAATATCTTCACATCGCCCATTCCCATGGCCTCTCCCTTGTAAATCAGCAACCCCAGCATGGCGACTAAAAACAAAAAGCCCGAGGTGGCCACCATGCCCAGGAGCGGCGAGTACCAGGGGGCCCCGTCCAGAATGGCATCCTGATACCAGAAGCGCAGCACAAAAAATGCCGCACTTCCAATCAAACCTGCCAGAACAAGCCCATTGGGAATGATCTGATGCTTCAGATCAATGAAAAAGACGATCAGTAAAACCGACATGATGTAAATTGAAAAAAACAGCTCGATGGTCAAACCGAATTTCAGGTAAAGCACTACGAACATTAGGCCGCTCAGCAGCTCTACCAATGGATACTGGGCGGAAATCTTCTCCTTGCAGTAGCGGCATTTCCCCTTCAGAAAAATGTAGCTGAATACGGGAATCAAATCAGCAGTCTTTAAAACTGTACCACAGCTGCCGCATGCTGATCGGGGCTTTACTATGGATTTTTCTTCCGGAACGCGGAAAATCACCACATTGTAGAATGAACCCATAACCAGGCCTGTTACGAACAAAAACAAAATGATAAACAGTTCCATAGATAACCCCCAAATAGTACACTAAATTCCTGTATCTCCACTTCTATAAGCGAGGAGCCTTTCAATTTCGGGTCGAGGCATGTAGTGTGCTCCAGTGTGAACGCACCTTCACCTCCCAGGTTTTTCTGCTCAGATGAAAATGCAGAACCCGGTTTATTACCGTAAAAGCTCTTGTCCTAAACAGTACCGTCGGTATCATCCGACACCCTTTTCTTAACCTTGTATAATTCATCGGATTTTGGTGAAGGAATCATAACAGCCCCTGATTCCGTAAATAAAAGACGGCTCCTTTTCTCGGTTGCCTTGCCGATGACAGTTGCCTGAATTCCCTGGTCGGCCAGCGTCTCGATCAGGGTCGGGCCGCTTTCTGCCGCAATCAGCATGCATCCGCTTGATATCAGCTTCAGGGGGTTGATATTAAAATAGTTGCAGATGGTTTTTGTAACCTCCAGCACAGGAATGCTGTCTTTGTAGATTTCCGCACCGCAGCCCGATGCGTCACACATTTCCCACACTGCGCCCAAAACGCCGCCCTCCGTAACATCATGCATTGCGTGGACGCCTTGCCTGGCGGCGATCATGCCTTCCTTCACAACGCTTAGCAGTGCCATCAGCTTCTTTCCTTCAATGACGAGGGGGCTGCCAAACTGTTTGGCCAGCTCTTTCTGGTTTCCAAAGGCCAGAATGGCGGTGCCCTCCAGCCCGGCGGTTTTTGTCAGGATCAAGCTGTCACCGGGCCTGGCGCCGGAGGTTTTAACCACGTTTTTACCAATGGTCTTTCCTACGGCTGTTACATTGATGACAAAACGATTCACCGCATCGGTCACTTCCGTATGTCCGCCCAGGATATCCACATTCGATGCTGTTGCCGTATTGGCAAGCTGTTTCATGATTTTTTCCACGCTTGCCATCGAAGCGCCGGGCGGGATGAGCAGGGTGACCATGATGCCAATGGGCTCGGCCCCGCTGGCGGCAATGTCATTACACGAAACATGCACCGCGATGCGTCCGATTTCATTATCCGTGCCTGTAATCGGGTCACACGAAATAACGCAAAGCTCCTGGCCAAAATCAATCGCGCTGCAGTCTTCACCAATAGCGGGCTTCACCAGAACTTCCTCGCGGGTGTTTCGAATCCTGTCCAATACCAGATATTTTAGAATCTCATTGGGGAGCTTCCCGATCTCCATGGGCTATCTCCTCCTTTACAACTCGGCTTCTTTCGTTTTCATGTCCTGTCGCGTTAGCGCAATTAAATCTCTGGTTTGTTCCAGCAGTCGGGGCTGGATCTTTTTCCTTTCATCCGGCCTCGCGGATGCCGAAATAATCCTTCCGAACCAGGATACTGCATCTTCCATAAAATCCAGCCTTCTGGCCAGCTCACCGATAATGAACATCAAGGTGTATTCATCGGGCTTGTTCCCTCCCAGATGCTCACCGGTATAGGCCTGCTGATAGTAATCGTAGGCAAATTTCAGGAACCGGCATTCATCAGCCCATTCCCCATTGTATCTGTACAGCCATGCAATACGCAGACAGACCTTGGCAAATTCGGTTGACGGTGCGCCCCTGACCTGCAGATTATACAGAACAATCTTGAAGGCATCAAGGGCCTGGTGGATGTCCCGTTCGCCGATAAACGAACGTCTTGTCCATTTGGGAGATATCTTTTCCTTTACGCATTTGCTGTCATGGTACGTCGCCTCGCTGAAAATCGTGCTATGGGCTGCATAACCGCAAAAATTGCATATCCATGCCTCATAAAAGATCGGGTTCAACCCTTCATAATGCGGACAAAAATCTTCATCCTGCGAGATCAGCTTGACGAATTTGGATCGAACCTTTGTAACTTCAATCTGTCTGTCACAAATGGGGCAAATAGTTTTAGTAGTGTAAATCGGGCGTAATTCAGTCATCTTCATACTCCAGTTGTATTTCTTACCGGGTGGCTTCCTGCTGCTTGGTAATGTCCATTGCTTGCTCGAAATCAATGGCAGATATCGGGGACACTCTTATTTTTCTCTTTTGAGGGAGGTATTTATCAACCGATATCTTTTCGGTATGAATCACTTTTCCGGATGGATCCACCGTTTCCCGGTATACTTCCACCTTGCAGCCGGGAACTGCCTCGCGCACAACTACCACTTCACCAGGCTTCAGAGAAGGATCCGGCCAGGTCTCAACCCCCTCGGATCGCGTTTTTTCGGTAATCTTCGTTCTGATACGATATTTGTTTTCCGTTTGCGGCTTACGCCCCCAAATGGATACGTTCACCTGATTTCCGTAAATCCTGGCATCAACCAGAACCGCATAGCCAAGGCTGTTTTTGAACTTAAAGTCGATATAGCCCTGGGAGATGGTGGCATCCCGGCCCACATCAATATAGGTGAGCGGAATGGTGTGGTTTTTTCTTTCCACAACCTCAAGCCCCGAAAGCAAAACGGCGTTGTAAAACGTTGACGTTACCTGGCATATCCCGCCGCCAAGGCCATCCACAAGCTCATTGTTCACGATGACCTTCGCATTCCTGTAACCGTTTTTTTCGGTTCTGTCCCCCAGTGCCCGGTCCATGGAAAAGACTTCACCGGGAAGCAGCAGTTGCTGGTCGATTTTACCGCAGGCCGTTTTAATGTTATGTACCCGGCCTTCGTTGGTGGTACTGAAGGTCGTTTGGAACTGCGCAAGCCGGGTGGTAATTTTTTCAAGCATTTGCGTTGTGATATCGGGGGTAAGATCGATCACACAAAGCTGTACATCCTGTAAAGTCCTTTTCAGCAGGGATTCCTCCACCCTATCCAGGCTAAGCTTCATATCCATGATATAGCCCGTCTGATGAGGCGTGACTTTGATGTTGCCTGATTTTACTGAAACCGAAGCGCTTTTGGGCTTTCTTTCTGTATCCTGTCGGATGCTGTCCAAAATTCGGAGGGTTTTGTCTTTATCATAACACATTCCGGCAACAATTTGCAGACCTTGCCGGTGTAAATTGTTGATTTCCCTTAACCGTTGCAGTACATTCCCTTCACGGCCTCTGGACCAGGCAAGATCAAGGGCTTTTCCGTATTCTGCCTCGTAGCGGATGTCATGAAACGGCAGCCTGTATTGCTGCAGGGGCGTCATCAGAAGAATCCCATCCCTTGGTATGGCAGCCTGCAGGTTTTCACGCAGAAGAACCAGCGCCGCCTGTCTTGTAAGCCCGCCGACCTCTACCCCATCCACCAATATTCCTGGATATATTGTTTTTTGATTCAGGATGGAGAAAAGATAAATGACCAGGCCTGCGAAGGCAATCACCAGCACCGTGGCCAGGATATGCCACCATTTCAGGGCCTTGCGGAATACCATTCACATCACCAATATATAGTATTCCTGATATAGGATTTTATGAAGAACCATCCTTACTCGATTTCCAGTATCTAGGTCCCGGGCGGAAGCAGTGTAACGGTTCTTTTTAACACCTTTTCCTTACTCGATTTCCAGTACCTCAGTTCCGTCCAGGGCTTTCTGAATCAGTGCTTCACCGTCCAGCACCTGTTCATAGCCGAGTGTTTTTTCAAGCTGCGGCTTCGTTGCCGGATGTTTGGCCACAAAAACGGTGCAGCAGTCTTCATATGGAAGAATAGAGGTTTCGAAGGTATCTATCCTTTTGGCGATCTCGATCACTTCGCTTTTGTCCATGCCAATGCAAGGCCGGTAAACAGGCATCGTGACCGCGCTGTTTGTAACCAGCAGGCTCTCGAGGGTCTGGCTGGC
This sequence comes from uncultured Ruminiclostridium sp., assembly GCA_964450305.1. Lineage (GTDB taxonomy): Bacteria > Bacillota > Clostridia > DSM-8532 > DSM-8532 > JAAYJG01. The sequence continues at coordinate 23,391 of CAYVFB010000040.1, read as the reverse complement.
AACCTGGCCGATAGCCTCACCGGTAATGAGGCCTAATGAGCCATTTTGCGTGGCAATTCGCTCGGCGATTTTCATCATAAACCTGCGCATGATGATCGTCAGGTGATCCTGCGGGCATTTCTGATTGATCTCCATCTGTATCTCGGTAAATGGAACGATGTGCAGCCGTATGCCCAGGGTATATTGGGACAGCTCCTGTGCAAGACGAATCACCTTGTCTTTCGCGCGTTCGCTGGTGTATGGGTAGCTGTAGAAATGAACCGCTTCGATGCGCACCCCGCGCTTGGCCACCATCCATCCTGCCACCGGCGAATCGATTCCCCCTGAGATTAAGAGCGTTGCCTTTCCGTTGGATCCTACCGGCAGCCCCTTCGCACAGGGGATGATTTCTGAATAAAGATAGGTATACTCCCGTATCTCCACATAAAGGATAAATTCCGGAGTGTTCACATCCACCTTCAGCCCCGGTACCTGGTTTAGAATCACGCCGCCAAGGTCTTTGGAAACCTCCAGCGAATTCATCGGATACTTTTTATCAGCCCGTTTGGTTTCCACCTTAAAGGTTTTAAAGCGTCGCTTTTCCACAAGGTCTTGTACCATTTCCACGGCCTGGCTGTAAATGAGCTCCTGCTTGGTTTCAAGCTTCATCACCGGGCTGACCGAGGCAATCCCAAAAACCTTTGTGAGGCGCTTGATGGCTTCATCAACGGGGTAGTCTTCCTTTTCAGGCTCTACATAGATCCTGCTCTGGGCCTTAAATACCGTTACCGGGCCCAATCCGTAAAGAACCCTTTTCATGTTTTTCATCAGCTTGGTCTCAAAAACCGGCTTGTTCAGGCCTTTCAGGAAAATTTCTTCATAGCGTACAAGAATGACTTTGTTCATCATGATCTCACTTTCTTTTCATATCAGGAGTGACTTTTTCATCAATGTGTTCAACAGAACAGCTCCTCTTGACAACTCTCAGTATCGGATGACTGGAATAATTTTTTGAAGGATCTCTAAAAATCGGCTGGCCTCCTGTTCGGTATTCATCCCCGAAAAGCTGAGGCGGATTGCACCTTCCATATTTTCTTTCGGCAGGTTCATGGCTTTCAATACATGGCTGGTTGTATTCTTATGGGACGAACAGGCCGAACCCACCGAAACGAATATATTCTCGGCTTCCAAATGATGCATCAGCACTTGGGCCTTTACCCTGGGGAAGGCGATATTCACAATCCCTTCATAACCATTGTCCGGAGAGTTCACCGCATATTGACCGGTTCCGAAAATCTGTTTCAAACCTTCAATAATCGTACTTTTCAGCTTGGCGGCGTTGCTTCTGTTCATTTCCATCTGCCGGTGAATGATTTCGGCCGCCACCGCAAAAGCCCAAACAGCCGGGACATTTTCCGTACCGGAGCGCAGCTTCTTCTCCTGGCCGCCACCATGTAAAACCGGCAGAATGTGCGTGTTCCTGCGAACGAACAATGCCCCGCAGCCTTTGGGTCCGTGAATTTTATGGGATGATATGGACACCAGATCCGCATCCAGCCTGGACAGGTTCAGGGGGATTTTCCCATAAGCCTGTACGGCATCGATGTGAACAAGCGTTTTCGGGTTTGAAAGCCGGATAACCCGGATGAGCTCTTCAGCCTTTTGAATGGCGCCGGTTTCATTATTCACCAGAATGAAGCTGACCAGGACGGTTCCTCCATGAACCTTGTCCGCAAGGGTTTCAGGGCTGAGCAGGCCTTCGCTGTCCACCTGCAGAACATCAGCAGAAAAGCCTTCCGTTTCAAGATATTTAAAACACTCCATCACAGACGGGTGTTCGGTGGCAGAGGTGATCAAATGTGTTCCCCTCTTTTTGTGAGCTCGTGCCACACCCTTGATCGCCCAGTTGTTGGACTCGGTTCCGCCAGAGGTGAAATATATCTCCTGGTCAGAGACCCCCAGGGTTCGTGCAATGATTTCCCTGGAGCGCTGCAGTACCTTTTCAGCGTCACTGCCCATTTTATGCAAAGAGGACGGGTTCGCGTACAGGGATGTATAAACATCGTTCATCGCGGCCAGTGCTTCCGGGTAAATGCCGGTGGTGGCGCTGTTATCGAAGTAGATGATATCGGTCAAGGTGTATCCCTTTCTTTCTGTGGTTTTTTGGGCCGAATCGGGTTCTTTTTGAATCAGTTTGGCGGTTCCGGCAGACATAATTTTTTACTCATCCGGAATTATCAATAAAAACCAGAGTCATCCGGAACCATTCCTCTGGCCACTTCACTGACTCATCAGTTCAATGTTTATTTTTGCGTTGTCAATCAGCACAACCGCGTAGGTCCCTTTATTGCTTCCGCGGGGCTCGGAGATGCTTCCGGGGTTCAGCAGGATGTATCCCGGCCCATATTCCGTGTGGCAAATATGGGTATGACCGAACAGCAACAGTTGAATATTTTCATAATGAGCCTTTGCACGCAGCCGTTCTATTCCCCATTTCACCGAATACCGGTGCCCATGGGTTAATAAAACCCTTTGTCCTTCAAGCTCAAGCAGCTTTTCCATGGGAATGTCACCCCCCACGTAATCGCAGTTGCCGCAAACAACTTCAAACCTTATTTTCGGATATAACTCATGTAACCTTTCAGCATCCCGTAAGTAATCTCCAAGGTGAACGACGATGTCTGCATCCTGATGCTTTTCCAGTACCTTTTCCGCAAGCGAGGTATCCCCGTGGGTGTCGCTGATGACCAATAGCTTTATCATAAACGAGCTTCCTGTCTGAGTTAATAATATTTTTCCAGTTCTTCCCGAAGCTTCTGCAATGCCCTGGCCCTGTGGCTGACCTGATTCTTAATGGAATCCGGCAATTCGGCCATGGTTTTCCCATATTCAGGCATGAAAAAAACAGGATCGTAGCCAAACCCGGCGAAACCCACGGGTTTTTCAGCGATACGCCCTTCCGTAACGCCATTGACGGTAAAACTTCTATCTTTGGAAACAAAAGCAATGGAGCAGACAAACCTTGCTGATCTGTATGGGCTGTCCACCCCGGATAAGAGGGCTGATATCCTGGTGTTTTTTTCTTCCTGGCTGGTGTGCTCTCCCGCAAAACGGGCTGTATAGATGCCTGGCGCACCATTGAGAAAATCGATTTCCAGCCCGCTGTCATCGGCCAGAACCATGCCTCCGGTGTGGCTGAACACCGTCTGCGCCTTCAACATGGCATTTTCATCAAAGGTATTCCCGTTTTCTTCTATCTCATCATCATAGCCCGCATCGTTCATTGAAAGGATCTCGAAGGGTAGCCATTTCAGAATATCCTTGATCTCGTTGATTTTTCCTTTGTTTTTTGAAGCAATGATCAGTTTTTCCATGGGTCCCTCTTATTTGAAGCCTTCCATCAGCACTGCCCGCTGAATGTCAATAATTTCTTTAATGCCTTTTTCCGCCAGATCCAGCATGGTGTTCATGGATTGCCTGGAAAACGGAGTCATTTCGCCTGTGGCCTGAACCTCTATGAGCTGGCCGGAGTCGGTCATCACAATGTTCATGTCCACTGTCGCACCGGAATCTTCTTCGTAGCATAAATCCAAAAGCTCCCGTCCGTTTACCAGGCCGGTGCTTACTGCGGCAACGAAGTGCTGGATGGGCATTTCCGATATCATTTTTTTATCCACCAGCCAGCTGCAGGCGTCCATCAACGCAACAAAACCACCGGTAATGGATGCGGTTCTGGTTCCGCCGTCGGCCTGAATCACATCGCAGTCGATCAGGATCGACCGTTCACCCAGCAGCTTCAGATCGATAACCGAGCGCAGCGAGCGGCCAATCAGGCGCTGGATCTCATTCGCCCGGCCATTGAGCTTCAGCTTGCCGATGTCGCGCATATTTCTAACCTGAGTGGCCCGCGGAAGCATGCTGTATTCGGCAGTAACCCAGCCCTCACCCGTCCCCTTTCGGAAGGGCGGAACCTTATCGTCCAAAGACGCGGTGCAGATGACCTTCGTATTCCCATATTCAACCAAAGCCGAGCCTTCGGCATACTTGAGATAGTTTCTCGTAATCTTTATTTTTCTCAGTTCATTGTCTTTTCTGCCGTCAAACCTTGACATAGTGTTGTTTCCTTTCAGTTATACCGCAGGAGCGTTATTTCCAGCCACTCCATAGTTTGAGTCACCGTTTGAAAAAATACTCTTTTACCATATTACCATAATCAGCAATATAAAAAAATCAAAAGAATGAATTCTTCTGATTTTTTTATGAATTGTTACTATTCACAGTAAGCAGACGCAGTCTGTCACCCTGTCCTATGGAAGCAGACAAAGTCTGTCATCCTATCATAAAGAATCAGGCACAGATTGCCATCCTGTCACAGGGAAGCAGGTAAATCCTGCCGGACGGAAGTTAAGGATCTCAATATTACTCCTGACAGGATCCTTCACTGCGCTCAGGATAAAACACAATACCTGATAGTTACTATACAAAGATTAGCAGGCGCAGCCTGCCATACTGCCATATGGAAGCAGGCAAAGCTTATTCCAGCTTCGGAATGATCTTCAGGATGCTTTCCGCAAGGGATTCAGCCGCCTTCTGCCTGTATTCCTCGGTATCCAGCTTCGCTCTTTCAGCATCATTGGACAAGCAACCGAATTCCACCAATACAGCCGGCATGGTCGTCTTCTTGATCACGACAAAGGTGTTGGACTTAACCCCCAAATCCTTTGAACCAAGGTTCTTTAAAAGGTCCTTTTGAATAATGGTGGCATACTCCTTGCCCTTGTAGCTTCCCGTGTAAAAGAAGGTCATGCTTCCATGCATTTTCTTATCGAAGAAGGCGTTGTTATGGATGCTTACAAACAGATCGGCCTTCCAGTCGTTGGCCATCTTTACCCTTTCATTCAAACTAACTAACACATCGGTGGTGCGGGTTTGTTTCACAGTAACACCGTTTGCCACCAGAATGGTTTCAACACGTTTGGCAATGTCCAGGTTATACCATTTTTCATCTTTACCGTAGGTTGCTCCGGGTTCAGTCCCTCCATGGCCGGCGTCGAGCACGATAAGCTTGCCATTGTTTACGGGGACGGGAGTTGGTGTTGGGTTACTTCCTGTTACGTCCCCGGGTTGGGTTCCGGTACTGCCGGTGCTGCCTGTACTGCCGGTGCTGCCTGTACTGCCGGTGCTGTCTGTACTGCCGGTGCTGCTGGTGCTGCTTCCGGCTTGCGTGCCTGAGGTTACAGGCTCGATCACCACGTAGTCGTCTGAGTCTGTAAACCGGAACCTATAGGTAGTTTCAGCGTTTTCCCTTTCAATGACAAGAAACGCGTTTTTGCCGGAGGTAAGTGTCTGAGCCGCTTTCATGATGCGATCCCCGACCTGCAGCTTTCCATTGCCCAGATCGATCAGTCCGTTGATAAAGACAAATGCAAAGGTTTTGGAATCTTTGTCGTCATCGATTCTGATCTCTGCCATGCTCTGCTCTATCTTTTGTTTCAAGCCCGGACCCTTCAGTATCAGGGATGCTCCCTGATCCTCATTGCTAAAAGAAAGGTTTTTCAACCCTGACGGCTTCAGAGTAACAGTTAGTCGGCTGCCACTTTTTACAGCTTGCCAGTCATGCTCTTCCTTCAGGTCGAGAACGATCCTGGCGGTGGTAGCGTCAAACTGACCGGTGCGGATCTTCGTATACAGTCTACCTGACGGGACATCCAGTTCCTTTGAATCTATCACATTTTGATACAGATCGATAACAACTCTCGACGGTTCACTCAGCCTGAAAATGCGATAGCTTTCCAGGGCCAGCGTGTCGATAATCAGGGTATCCGAGCCGGCCACATAGGATACGGTGCCGGACCTGTCGCCTTCTCCCCTGTTGGAAAGCTGTTCAGGTGATGGTGCGCCGGTGGGACCGGGCTGTACCTGAACCGGATTATCAGAAGGTATAGGTGTTGGGGTGGTTTTGGGTGCCGCCGGTGTTGGGGACGCAGGCGCCGGGTTGGGGTTAACAACAGGAACAGGCGTGGGCTTCGGCTGCGCAGGCGCAGGAGCAGCCTGAGGCACCTGTGGTGTGGAGGACTGCGTTGACTGGGCCACCTCGTCATTTGCCCTGATGGTAATCCGTGTGCCATTGTTTGCGTTGGAGGCGATAGAATAATTTAATGCTTCCCTGCCGGATATGCGAACAATGACCTCCTGCCGCAGATTGCTGCTGAAGGTAATGATACCGTGCAACAGTGTGTTTCCGGGCAAAATGTCGGTTTTAAAGTTTGACAGGAAAGGCAGCTTCAGCTGAAGCATCTTTTCAATGGAACGATACTCCATGGAATATTGCTGCGGGTTTTGTTTTATCTGCGTGGGCAGATCCACCCCTTCAAGCACTATCACACAGTCATTTCCATCCATCGTGTAATAAATGGATCCACTGCCAACCTGCTGGATGGGCTGTGGAGTGGGTGTGGCCACAGGTGCCTTTGAAGGTACAGGTGTTACGGCCGGCTTGGGAGATGGTTGCGGAGCTATTGTGGGTTCTGGCGCCTTCGTGGGCTGTGGCGTTTTGGTGGGTTCCGGTTCATTCGTGGGCTGTGGCGCCTTTGTGGGTTCCGGAGCATTTGTGGGCTGTGGCGCAGGTTTCAGGTCTGCAGAGTTTTCCGGGGTTTTATCAGATACAATGGCGATTTGAATGCCCCCGGACACTGTTTTTACAGCATAATCGGGCTGATGATCCACCTCGATCACGACATTGGCCAGATGATTCCTGGTGTCTGCCTGAGCAAAGCGTATCTGCTGTACCGAGCCTGCGTACACATCCATTGCACCGGCGTTATCAATATCTGCATTTTTAAACTGGACACACAGACGATAAAAGGGATTGCCCTCCATGGGCTTTAACACATAATGATTTGCGATTTCCTTTGCAGAGGTTTCGATCAGAACGATTTCCCTGCCTGTTTCAGGATAATAAGAGATCCTGCTGACGCTGCCCGTTACCTTTGTATCTTTTACAACAGCGCTGGTATCGGTTTTATTGCTCCATTGAATGGTGATGGTTTTGTTATCGGATTTGACTGCAACGGTATAACCAAAGCAGCCTGCGGTTTTAGAAAGGGGAACCATGATATTTCCGTTCACAGCGGCTACCGGCAGAGAACCCTCAAGCTTTTTGCCGTTCTCGTAAATGGCCTGATCTTTCTGGCTGAACTCCATGATTTTATCTCCGGAACGAACATAGGCCATCTCGGTGTCCTGATCATAACCCACCACAAGACCGAGATAATCCTGAAAAACCTCATGCAGCGGAACATAGGCCACACCTGCGACAACAATGCAGGGGGTTTCAGTAGGAACCCACACTCCGTTCAGCTCAAGGTTATATACCGTTCCCTTATAGGTTGTGGTGGTGCTGCCGATCTTCACATCAACGGCCATGGCAGCATTTGAAAAAAATGTGAACAGAAAAATGATTATCAAAAAAGATAAGAATTTTTTCATTGTGATTCCCCCACAATTGTTATCTTTGGTAATGCAAAACAGATTAGCTGCTTACTTACCATTATACAACAATTCATATATTATTTCGACAAGTTATGGGAAGAATCTGATAAAAATTCAGAATTTTAATGAAAGCGTAATAAAAAGAGCCTGCGTTCTCGCTGGTAACGAGGGCAAGTGTCATGCAACAAGCACCAGTTGGTGTAAAGCAGTGTAAATGTGAATGAGGGTATTTTCCCCTGTAACAAACTCATAGCCACAGCCTGGAACGCGGTTATGGGTGTGCATTTGGGGTATTTGTTCAAGCGTTAAGACCTAAGCAAAATCATATGGCGGCTTCTTTTTGTGATCTGATTCCTGCCAGGAATAGATGCATCCGCAATACTTTTGCAGATAGTAACCCCTTTTCCAGGCTTCATTCTTTCCTTCCCGGTAAAAAGGCCTGAAATCCTGATATAAAAATGAAATGTCATACTGCCGCGCTGCTGTTTCACATAGCGCCTTTATTTTTTCATGATCCTGCCAGGGGCTGATTAACAGGCTTGTGGTGAATGCATCCAACCCCTGTTTTTTTGCTGTTCTTGCCATTTGATCAATCCTTAGGGCATAGCAGGTGTTGCAGCGCAACGTTTTTTCAACATTCAATTTTTCCTTCCAAAAATCCAGCAGCATAGCTTCCTCTGCTATGACAGTAAAGTTTTCATCCCGTGATAATGCAAGCACCGATTCCAAACGAGCCCGGTTCTCCTGTCCCGGCTGAATGTTTGGATTGTAGTAATAGCCATGAATGGCAATGCCGCCATCGGCAGTAAGCTTTTTTACAACCCCTGTGGCACAGGGGGCACAGCAAATGTGTAATAGTAATTTCACTATAGTCTACCTTCTTTTTCTGAGTGTAACATCCAATACCGGTATTGAGCTCCTTTACAATTCTGCCTGCAGTGGCTGAACTCTCTTTGCAATTCTGGCAGAGGTGGTTGATACTTCTTTGTTATTCTGCCTGCAGTGCGGCGGAACCTTGGTATTTTACAACAGCAATCATTTTTATGTTTACGATGAGGTGCTTATTGCACATTGTTATCGGTACTATTTCCAAGATTGCTTCTAACAACAATTCCCGTATGGTTGATGTTGTCTTTTTCAGGCATATTTCTGGTACCTGATCCTGTAAGGTTCTCTTTCTCTTCCATGTATACACTGGTAGAAGGATACGCAATGCAAATGTTCAAGTCATCCAGGATATGTAATAATTCCAAATTCACTTCTTCCTTCACCTTCAGATAATCCTGCCATTTAGTTGTTTTGGTAAAAAAATTGAAAAACAAATCATAAGAACTTTCACCAAAAGCATCAAAATACACGAATATGGTATCCGGGTGAATCTGTGGGTTATCCGTCAGCATGGTTCGCACCCTTTTCAGCAAGGCTTCAATCTGGCTGGTGGAAGTGTCACATCGGATCCCAAGGTTAAACTTAATTCGCCGCTTGCCCATTTTCGACCAGTTTGTGATAGCCCCTTTGGCGATAATGGAGTTTGGTACACTGACAAGCGCTTGCTCAGCTGTCCTCAGCTTGGTGCTTCTAAAACCGATATCCTCTACGGTTCCTTCCACAGTGGTGGTTTGAATCAAGTCTCCGACAGTGAATGGTTTATCTATCATAATGGTCAGACCGCCGAAGAAGTTTGCCAGGGTTTCCTGAGCCGCCAGCGCAAAAGCAAGGCCTCCCAGTCCCAACCCGGCGAGGATAGCCCCCAAATCATACCGCCATTCCTTTGCGATAACGCTAATCGCAATGATCACAACAAGAACCTTAATGCCTCTGGTGATATAAGGAAGCACAATATCATTCAGCCCGTTGGCAGCGCGTTCGGAGATTTTTACCAAAATGTCTTTGATGATGTCCGCGCTCCGATAAATGGACCAGAAAATTGCAAAGATGAACAGTGTGCGCACAAGATGTCCTGCAAAGGTATCGTTGGTTACGGGGAAGCCAAGTACTTGCAAGGCAAATATAATCCCTAACGTAATAACAATTAGCCTGGCTGGCGAATCCAGTGCCTCAACAATCTGATCATCTATAATGTTTTCAGTCTTTGCGGTTAGTTTCCTGAAGATCAGAATTAAAAAGCTTACCACAATTTTTCGCATCAATATCGTAAAAATCATGATAACACCGGCTGCAATGATTCTCCAGATCTCTACCCCGAGAAAAGTTTGCGTGAAGGCATTCAGAAGCCTATCACCTGCGGTTGACAAGTCATTCACAGATGGAACCCCCTTTTCGTTGTTTTTCAGTTACTCCTGCGAAACCTGCTTTGGTTTCGTGTCATTGAATGTCATAAAGTGGATCAACCTGTAAAATGGCGGAGCATTTTTTCAAGCTCAACAATATCTACAAAGGTATCCTTACAGGGCCCGTTTGGCCTTTGATTCAAGATGCCATATACGGGCAGGCCTTTCACATCCATGATTCCGGAAGATAAATCCCTTTCACAGGCAACGGCAATCACCATTTGTGGCTTGGTGTCCATAATTATTTTCCTTGCCGAAGTGCCGCCTGTTGCCAGTTCTACCCGAACACCCAGTTCATTGGCAAGCTTTTTAATTTCACCGACATTGCATGAACCGCATTGCCGGCAGTCTTCAAGGCCGTTCCGAATCCGAAACATGCATTTGGATGATTGGATACAGTGTGGCAGAATAACAAGTGTTTTTTCAGGATCTGACTTGATGCTCCGGGACAAAACATATTCATTGTTTGCTTTGATATATACATGCCGGATTTCATCCTTCCGGTAATGGAAAAGGTTGCTGATACCCAACAGAACCGGCATAAAAAGCTTTAATGCCAGCCTTGACCACAGGGATTTTTCCTTTAAACCCGCTGCAGGCTGTGTGAAAATGATTCGCACCATACCAAGAAAGCCTGCAATCATCACAAAAAAGAGCAACAGCAAAATAATCGCGATAACATAAAAAAGGTTCTGAAAGGCCGCCATGCTGAAGAAGTCGGCTGCGGCGGCAATGACGATCGTTAACAGCATAAACCCTGCAATGACCAGAATAGATAATTTTTGAAAGGGTTTATTCTGTTCCAAAACGATCCCCCTTCTCTACGAGATGACCGCAGACGTATTGGTTTACTGTTAAACGCTTTGCATTATCGCACTGCAGCTCGAGAATTTGAAGCACCCCATTTCCGGTTTGTACTTCAAAGCCGTCCCGGGTAATGTCCAAAATAGTTCCCGGGGGCGGAGCCGACTGCCATGCCAAAGCAGACGCATTGTCACAATGGATGACCTTCGTTTTCCACACGCGCATGCGCTCCCCCTTGAACCAGGAGTAGGCTCCAGGCCACGGATTTGTTCCCCGGACAAGATTGTGTATCTGTTGTGCCGGCAGGTTCCATTGGATCAGGCCGGTTTCACGCGTAATTTTTTGCGCATAACAGGTATCGCATTGGGGCTGTGGGACAGGGGCAATATTTCCTGCCTCCAGCTTTTGAAGTGTCTCAAGCAGGGTTTCTGCTCCAAGTAAAGACATCCTGTCGTAAAGTTGTCCTGCTGTAATCTCATCGTCCAGTTCTATCTCTTTTTGCAACAGGATATCCCCTGCATCCATCTTTAAAACCGTGAGCATGGTTGTGATCCCGGTTTTTTTGTCCCCGTTGATGATTGCCCATTGAATGGGGGCCGCACCGCGATATCTGGGCAATAAAGAGCCATGAACATTGATTGTTCCCTTCGGAGGGATGTCCAGCACCCTTTGTGGAAGGAACTGCCCGAAGGCGCAAGTGATAAACAGGTCGGGCTTCAGTGCTTTCAACTGTGCCACGCAGCCTTCATCACCAATTTTCTCAGGCTGAAGAATTGACAACCCTTTTTGCAGCGCAATTTCCTTAACGGCGCAGCAGGATACCTGGTGGCCTCTGCCCTTTGGCCTGTCGGGCTGGGTGACCACAAGAACCACTTCATAACCGTTTTTCACCAGAATATCCAGGCTGGGAACAGCGAAATCCGGTGTTCCCATAAAAACTATCCTCATTCAACTACCTCATTTGTGTATTATTCTTCTTCCTTGTTCATATCAATATACCGGATGACGCGATCCTCAAAGAGAACGCCATCCAGATGATCCATCTCATGACATATGGCGATGGCCAGCATGCCCGAAGCATCGATTTTCTGTTCTTTGCCTTCCCTGTCAAGGGCCTTGACAAGCAAGCGTTCCGGCCTTTTTACCTCACCCCAGATGCCGGGTATGCTCAGGCATCCTTCAACATGGAGTTGTTCACCGGATTCTTCCAGTTTTTCAGGGTTAATCAATTCGACAGGCCCTTCTCCAATGTCAACGACAGCAACCCGCTTTAAAATACCAACCTGCGGTGCTGCAAGGCCAACGCCTTCCGCTTCGTACATGGTATCGAGCATATCGTCAAGCAATTGCCTTACTTTTTTATTCACCTCTGTGACCGGTTTGCAAACTTTTCTAAGCACTTCGTCGCCTTTTTTTCGAATTTCCCGTAAAGCCATGTTTACTTTTCCTCCATAGATTTTCTGATTACATTATAACAACGGAAATGGTTACATGCAAACGCTTCGCACAGGTTGTTTCAAGAAAACCACACCTGCAATAACTGTTCACACCCCCACTAATAAGTTCATAAGCAGCTTCAGAGGTATGTGTTTTATCTGAGCGTAGTTATGTCATCCTGAGCGCAGCGAAGGATCTTGTCAGGAGTAATGCGAGATCCTTCACTTCGCTCAGGATGACAGGCTGCGCCTGTTTGCCTGCGAACAGTAACCACTTAAAGCATGCTTGCCGGGTTGATATCCACAGAAACCGTACATGCATCTTTTCCGCCGCCCGCGTATGTATCAAAAACCCACTCAAGGACTGTTCCCAGGATCTTCACCGAAGGGTGCTTCAGAATAATGCGCCACCTGAAGCGATTTTTTATTTTCGCCACCGGAGATGGTGAAGGCTCTGAAAGAAAAATTCCCGCGTTAAATTCCTGTCTGCGCAAAATGTCCGAATGAATTTGGCGTGCCCTGGCCTGTACTGTATCTTTTTCTTTTCCCGAAACCTGAATCAAACCAAACTGATAAAAAGGTGGAAGCTGCAGCTGCCTGCGCAGATTGATCTCCTGTTGGAAAAAGGCCTGGTAGTCCTGTCGGATGGCTGCCTGAATGCTGAACTCATCGGGATTGTGGGTTTGCAGCACCACTCTGCCGCTCTTTTCAGCCCGGCCTGCACGGCCAGAGGCCTGGGTGATCAGCTGGAAGGTCCTCTCTGCCGCGCGGTAATCCCCGCTTCCAAGCAAGCTGTCGGCATTGATGATCCCAACCAGTGTGACATCGGGAAAATCATGCCCCTTTGCAATCATCTGCGTGCCTACCATGATGTCGAGCTTCTGCTCCCGGAAAGCATCCAAAACCTTTTGATGTCCCAGCTTTCCGCCGGTGGTGTCAAAATCCATCCGGATCGTTGAAAACCCCGGCTCAAGGTTTGGGAGCATCTCCTCCACCTTCTGTGTGCCAAGCCCATAAAGCTCCACATTTTCATCCCCGCACGCAGGGCATTGCACGGGCTTTGTGGTGGTATAACCGCAGTAATGGCATACCAAACGCCTTTCTGCCTGATGCCATGTCATCGAAACACTGCAATAAGGACAAACTGCAATAAATCCGCATTTTTTACACATCAGAAAATTTGAATGCCCTCGCCGATTGATAAAAAGGATGGTTTGCTCCCCCGCTGCTTTGTTCCTTTGCATTTCTGTAACCAGCTGACAGCTAAGCTCACTGCGCAAACCATTCTCTCTTTCACTGCGCATGTCGACGGTCAGTACTTCAGGAAGCGGGCAGTTGTTCGTTCGCTCAAGCATTTCAACCAGCTTTATTTTTCCGCTCACAGCTCTCCAGTAGTTTTCCACTGAAGGGGTTGCAGAGCCATATATCAAAAGGCCGCCGGAGAAACGGCATCGCGCCGCGGCGATGGTTCGTGCATCATATTTGGGGGTTCTGTCCGATTTATAGGAGGTTTCATGCTCTTCATCAATGATGATCACCCCCAGGTTTGAAAGGGGCGCAAACACTGCCGAGCGAGCACCGACAACCACCTTCACCGCGCCATCCTTGATTTTGTTCCACTGGTCAAAACGTTCTCCCATGGACAATCGGCTGTGTAAGACCGCCACGCCGTCTCCAAACCTTCCCTTGAACTGCCGGACGGTCTGTGGAGTCAGGCCTATTTCGGGTACCAGCATGATCGCTGTTTTGCCCTGTTCGATAACCAGCTGAATCACCTGCAGATAAACCTCGGTTTTTCCGCTGCCGGTGACCCCATGCAAAAGAATCTCATCATAAGCTTTCTTTGAAAGGGCTGAAGAAATTTCATCAAGAGCCTTTCTCTGGCAAGGTGTCGGAGGCATTGGCCCGGTTCTTTCCACCTCCACCGTATCCAGCGGATTTCTGTCGATCGGTTCCTCTGAGAAAGAGATGAACCCCTTTTTCTCCATATTTTTTAGAACTGCCGATGAAAAACCGAATGCATTCAGCTCATTCACAGGGATCTGCTCTTCTTCATACAGCATTTCCATCAGGCGCAGATAGTTCATGTTTCGTACCTGATTATTGTTGATCATCTCCTGGTATTCTTCGAATTCAAGCGCCGGCCATGCAACCCTGATGGTTTTTGCCCGGGCTTTCATCTGATAATGGTTGACGATTTCTATCAGTTTACGCTCTTCCATTTTGCTTAGCAGCTTCGCAACCGGTTTTTTCAGAGTTTCCTGCAGCTGGTCAATGAAAACAGCGCCTTCCTGCTGTTTCAGAACATCCAGCAGCTGCTGTTCTTCCAGGGTGATGGCTTCGCCTGCGCTTTGTGGTGGTAAGGTTTCTTGTGCATCCACGTCTTCGCGCAGTTTGATCTCTCGCCTGTACAGCAACCCAAGTCCTGCCGGAATCATACAACGGATGGCAAGATCGTAAGTACAGATATACCTTTTCTTCATCAGATGGCTTAACTGTATCAATTCCGGTTTCAGTACAGGGGTTTCATCAATCACCTGACAAACGCTCTTCAGCCCTTTAATGGAGCTTTCGTCCTTTACTTCCATTACAAATCCTTCACGAATGCCCTCTCCCCGGCCAAAGGGAACAAGAACCCTTATACCTGGCTGTATATATGGTTCAAGGTTTTGAGGAACCCTGTAATCATAAAACCTGTCGTATTCCCTTGAACTGTTTTGAATAACTACTGAAACAAACAAACCTGTGCTCCTTCTCTATGCATTGAGTTGAATTGTGCAAACGATAAAAAACGTCTGTGTGTCGTCATTTCGTTAAAGAACTCTGTGCGTTGCAGCTTCATCAACAATTCATCTATGCGCAATAATCTCGTTAATAAATACACTTTTTCCTGTAATCTCGCCAACAAATCCTCTTATCACAGTATTTTCGTCAACAGATCCTCTTATCTATTTTACATGAATAACGTGTGAAAAAGAAGTACATCCTTTCACTGAAACATTTTTCACAATAAAAAAGAAGCTGATACACAGCTTCCGTTTGTTGCGTGTTTAAGCGGGTTTGAAGTTAAAAACCGTACTTTCAGCAGGCGTATTCTTTTTGAATATCGTCCGGGATATCTTTGATATTTCCGCTGATGGAAAACACAAAACGAATGTTATACTTTTTGTTCAGTTCCTTGATTTTGTCAAAGAACTTCTTATATTCGTTATCATTGCCGGCAATCAAGTCGAGTCTGTCGACATACAATGCTTGTATATCGTAGTTGGCGGCAATGAGCCCGCTGATAAAACCATAAAAAGCACACAGATTGTCTATGGGGAAATCTGTTATATTCACAAACCGGATTTCATGACGCAAACCGGTGATAAGCTCATTGCTTGCATCAATAAAGACGATGTCGCCCTTGCATTCCTTGATGATGGTATGGACATCCTCTATCAGATATCTTGTTTTTCCAACCCCTTTTGTGCCATAAACAACCTTTATCATCGGTTATCATTCCTTTCTGATTTTTATACCCCTGTTATTCCGCATCTTCTTTGCGCGCATTGTTGCTATCCTTGTTGATTTCCATTTTTGAAATGGAAACCTCGAAAGCGGTGCGATCTTCGACCGTCCCATCCTGGAATTTTTTCTGGTATTGCCTGCTTTGAATTCTTCCCCAAACTTTAATGTTGTCTCCAATTTCAAAATGACTGGCAAACCGGGCATTTCTGCCCCATGCAATGCAGGGTATGTAATCTGATTTATTGTAGGCACGGTTCACAGCCAGCAATATATCTGCAATTTCCCTTCCAAAGGGTGTTGTTCTGTATATGGGTTTTTTACAAATAAACCCGTTCAGGAATATGCTATTGGGCACCTTCACTTCATCGGAGGCTTCCATCAGAACAATATCCCGGGCAAAAACCGTCAGCATTAATTTGTGGCTGGATTCATTGTTATAGTTGTTATAGCTTCGGAACTGGCCTTCAACCGTAACAAGCCTGCCTGGTGTAAACTCTTCGATCGGCAAGAGCCTTTCAGAA
This sequence comes from uncultured Ruminiclostridium sp., assembly GCA_964450305.1. Lineage (GTDB taxonomy): Bacteria > Bacillota > Clostridia > DSM-8532 > DSM-8532 > JAAYJG01. The sequence continues at coordinate 7,359 of CAYVFB010000040.1, read as the reverse complement.
AACATAACGGGAATGTTGTCATATGTATCGCTGAGCCTTGATACCTCGACCCTAACCAAATAGAACCCTTCGCCATAAATCTCATGGCTGAATTCCGGTTTTGATGAAATTTTCCCGGACAAACTGGTACAATTATTCTCCAAAAAATTGCCGGACATGGATAAACCCCACTCCTCTCTGTCTTTCGTATCTAAACTAAATTCATCTCATGATAGCTTATTCCATGGTTCATGTTTTTAGAAGTTCTCCTTCTGTTTTTATCAGTTATCGTATGCAAGTCACTTCTTTAAGGCGGCAAGCCCCATACCCGGACAGGCATACTGCTGAAAGCTTGCGAGGAGCCTCTTTCTATGTTACAGTGCGAATCCCCACATCCGCACATTTACCCCATTAAGACAAAAATTTCCGGCTGTTAATTCCATTATACCCACAGAAAATCAGTTATGCAACGGTTTTTACTCGTTTTGCCCAAATTATAGAGTATTTGTGCTAATTTACTCCCTTATCGCCGACCTTGTTCAGATCCACATCATGTAAAACAGCCAGTGAAGCAGCCGCCAAAATACTATATGGATCATTGCTCTTAATGCCCAGGTTCATCACAAACTCCTGAGGTTCCACGGTTTTTCCGCTTGCAGAAGTCAGCCTTTCCTTCACACAGCACAGGAACTGCCCACTAATGGAGGGTTCTCCCGTACTGGAGGTCGTTACCTTTGATTGTGCATTAAAACCAAAAAGCAAAAGCCTACATTTCATTTCATCGGAAAAATCTGATGATTTAATAATATCACTATTTAAAATTACTACCAAATCTTTGAAGGAATTTATCTGATTTTGTGAAATGATGGTATTCATCATCTGCCATTGCTGATTATCATTCACAATGACAGCATCCATGGTCAGGCTCTCTAAAGCTTCCTTCAGTTGCTCTTCCCTGATTCGAATGATCAAGACATCTGTGCCTGCCTGGCTGAGCGCAGCACAATAATCCTGCCAGTTTCCTCTGTTTTTCAGACGGCTTTCAACCTCTGTTATGCTCACTTTTTTGTTTTCAACGCTGAAAAATGCTTTCAAAGCTTCCAGTACTTCCTGGGTATGGACGTTTTCCATCATTCCTGTAATATGCATTTTGTTCTCCCCGGGAATCAGCTGTATGAAAGTGTTTCCCTGACCATGCTGCCGAAAGGCGGATTGCTTGCAGATTTTTTGTGCATTCATGGATCACCTTTATCGACAATCCATTAGTTCTATTTTTCACAAGTTTTAATTGGCTATACAAAACCCGTTGTAAGTCAGGTTTTTATCGATCACTAAAGTACGTGGAGTCTGCGTTGGATGATGTTTAACCAAAATGCCCGCTGATCCGTTGCATTTTTGTTCCAGGTTTCACCATTTTTTCAGTCGCTAAGACTGCAGCTTTACTTTGGATGAATGTTGTTACTGTTTACACCTCCCTTTAGTCAGTTTATAAGTTGCCACACAGGTATATGTTTTATCCAGAGTACAGCAAAGTTATCCTTACCGCAACAAAATCATCCTGAGCGCAATAAAGTCATCCTGGGCGCAGTGATGTCATCCTCAGCGCAGCGAAGGATCTTGCCAGGAGTAATGCGAGCTCCTTCACTTCGTTCAGCAGGCTGCGCCTGTTTACCTGTGAACATTCATTGAATATTCAGGCAACGTCGTTTCTTCTTGCCTGAAATGTGGTATATATTTCTTGTATGTGTTAATATTAAGATAGAGTAAAGTATTCTGCAAAACAACCCATCAATGCGGAATGTACTGGAACATTCCCTAATAGTCAAAAACGCAACATCCTCTCTTGACCAAATGAAAGTAAGGGGTGTATGAATGATCATCAAGGGTACAAAAACGGAAGATAATTTGAAAGCGGCCTTTGCCGGCGAGTCCATGGCCAGAAACAAGTACGCTTTTTATGCAAATCAGGCCAGAAAAGACGGATATGAGCGAATTGCCGACTTTTTTGAAGAAACCGCTGAGAATGAGCGTCAACATGCAAAAATATGGTTCAAATATCTTCATGACATTGCGCAAACGCCGGAAAACCTGAAGGATGCCGCCGCGGGCGAGCATTACGAATGGACCGAAATGTACAGCGGCTTTGCGCAAACCGCCCGTGAAGAGGGCTTTAAGGAGCTTGCCCTGATGTTCGAGAATGTGGCTAAAATAGAAAAAGAACATGAAGAGCGTTTTAACAAGCTGCTGCAAACCATTCAGGATGGTTCGGTTTTTGCAAAGGAAGATCAGGTGGCATGGGTTTGTAAAAAGTGCGGTCATATTCACATCGGCACCTCCGCACCAAAGGTATGCCCTGTATGCAAGCACCCCCAGGCCTACTTCGAAGTTCGCTGCGAAAACTACTGATTTACACTGGGGACAGGTTCCAATGTAAATTTTCAACTGGGGACACAATTACACTGGGCTGGACCAAGGTTTCAATGTAAATTATCTCTCACTGGATGGGCAATGGTTCCGTTGTAAATCATCCCTTACACTGGGCGGGGCTTAGGTTCCAAAATAAATTTTCAACTGGGGATATAATTACACTGGGCTGGATCAAGGTTTCATTTTAAATTATCTCTCACTGGGTAGGCAATGGTTCCGTTGTAAATCATCCCTTACACTGGGCGGGGCTTAGGTTCCAAA
>CAYVFB010000040.1:0-4592 GCA_964450305.1 uncultured Ruminiclostridium sp. | reverse complement strand
GGCAATGGTTCCGTTGTAAATCATCCCTTACACTGGGCGGGGCTTAGGTTCCAAAATAAATTTTCAACTGGGGATATAATTACACTGGGCTGGATCAAGGTTTCATTTTAAATTATCTCTCACTGGGTAGGCAATGGTTCCGTTGTAAATCATCTCTTAACACTTGACGGGGCTTAGGTTCCATTGTAAATCTTCCCTCATTATAATTGGTTAATATAATACCTTGATATGCCAGTTATCCTTGATAACTGGCCTGTTGTAACTCCTTCCAGCTTTTTTATTCTTTTGAGTATCTCCATTTGTTTGCCTTTTTCAAGCAACAGCAGTTCTTTACTCGTTTTTAACCCATATTCAGTAAATAGCTTTTCAAGCATCTCATCTGGAAGTTTCGTTTTCTCTACCTCTTCCAAACATTTGTCATCCTGCGCTTCTTTCATAAACTCACTATATGCTTTTAATGCCTGTTCTACGCTTTCTGAGAACATTCTTCTAATAAATACTGTGTCCGTCAATTCCGATTTTCCAAGATAATCGTTGTAACTGCTCCATTTGTATTCTGATAATTCTTTACATAAACCCGCTTTAAGAGGATTCTGATGTATATACCTTAGCACGGTAAGTAAATATGACTCATCATTCACAGCTTCACTCTTGAAACGCTCCTGAAACAAATGCCCTGTTCTGTTGTATTTTTGGTTGTACCAATATACGTAGCAGCTGGATATTCTTTTTACTGCATCTGAAACAGGCTCAACATCTTCTTTCAACAGCAAATGAATATGATTCGTCATTAGACAATATCCATATAGTTGATACCTGCTTACTTGCTTGTATCGTTCCAATGTGTTCAGGAATTTGAGTCGGTCTTTATCTTCCTGAAAGATATTTTGTTTGTTAATTCCACGCAGCATGATATGATAGATACCGGTTCGGCTTTTTGGTCGCGCATGCCTCGGCAACTTTATCACCCCTTTTAGCTATCGTTTACCTTATGGGAAGTTTATGCAGTTTCCTGAATGTGGGTTTCATCGTCACCGGGAGGTGTCAGCATGGGAAGAACATCATTGATATCCTCGGTAAAAAGCCATTTTTCAATGTTTTCCTCAGAAATAATAACAGGCATGCGGTTATGGATAGCTTGCATCTTTGTATTTGCTGCAGTGGTTAGAATCGTAAAGGCTGGACATAGAATGCTTTCGTCCTGTTTGTCTTTGAAAAACCAATAGAGCCCAGCCATATAAAACAATTTGTTGTTAATAGAGATCCAGTGTTTAATTTTTGTTGTTTTCTCACCTTCTGCATCTTTTTTCCACTCATAAAACCCGGTTGCAGGAATAATACACCTTCTTTTTTTGAAAGGTGCCTGAAACATGGGCTTAATCGGTGCGGTCTCGCTTCTGGCATTAATGATTAAGCCGTTTCCCTTCCATTGAGGGAACCCCCATTTAACAGCGTGTACTTCCCGGTTGTCTTTACCGGGAGTAATAATCGGTACTGTGTCTCCTGGGTAAATTTCGCCGTATTTTTTTAACAAATGCTGTTCTACCTCGGCAACAAGCTTAGCAAATTCGTCCATTTCTTTTTCAGGAACGTAAAACCGTCCGCACATAGAAAACATCCTTTCCTGGTTGTTTGGTAAAAAGGGTTGATAATTGTGAACCACTTTTGTCAAACTCAGAGAGCTGCCATTCAAATAAACTTTAACGTATGAAGTACAAGCCCATGCTATGCCCATATCAAATGATCCCGGATTAAGGGTTAATAATTATCACGGTATCTGGTTTCTATAAACAGCTTATTTTAAAGGTATCTGAGGCTAGATACAGCGATTTACAGAGGAACCTGTCCCCGCTGTAAATCTATGGTGTAGGTTTCGCCTTGTTTTTTAATTTCTTCGGCTTGCTCCATTTGCTGCAGCAGGTCTGCTACCCTTGCGGTCATGTCTTCGGTGGCTCTTGAAAAGCCAAGGGCTTTGGCGGCGTTGATGGGTATTTCGTGCTGCTGCATGCCAAAGCTTGTTTTAATCACGGTCTTAATCGCCAGCGCAATTTCTTCCGGTGAAACATATTCCAGCTTACGGCTGACTGCCGGAAGCCCGTCTCTGGATCGCAGCCTGACATCATAACCCTTGCAGTACAGGAAGTCTCCCCTTTGTTCAACAATTCCTCTTCTGACACTGTGGCCGATAGCGACATCAAAGGCGCTCTGGATTTTCGTCCCGGCCCTGGTCAGTCCTGTCAGCCCCAATACCCGACGAACCAGCTCATCCCTGTGCATTGGGCTTTCCACGCATAGGATGTCATATGTCAGTCTGGCAAGAAAAGCCGGCTGATAAATTTGTTCATCATTTATTTCTCTTCCCTGATACAGCGTATAGGGTTCGGCCTCATTAGACCCAAAATCTTCTGATACTGTCACATTCACGCGCTCAACCACCACCGGGGTCTGTTCTTTTTTCTGCGCTTCCTTCACCGGTTCAGTACCCTGTAACAGGTTTTGAATATACTGTTCCAGTTTTTCCATTTCCGTATTCGGGCTTCTGAACCAATCGGTGCTCCAAATGCGATAGATGTTCCAGCCTTTGCGTTCGAGCGCGTTCTGTCGCAGCCGGTCTCTGTCCCTGGCCGAGCGGGCACTGTGATAGGAAGCCCCATCGCACTCTATCCCCAACAGGTATCTTCCTGCATTGTCCGGGTGAACAATGGCTAAATCAATATAAAAGTCCGCACACCCCACCTGCTGGTGAACCGTATACCCCTTTTCAACCAGCATGTCATAAATTTGAAGCTCGAATTCGGAATCGGCCTCACGACTGGTTTCCCTCGGTGTATCGAAAGTCCCCTGCTGCGCAAATGTCAGGAAGGCTTTCAGGCACGCGACGCCCCTGGACGCGGTACGGGTTAAGTCGATGTCATTCCCGGTGATATTAGAGAACACCTCGCACTTCTGCCTGGCTCGGGTGATCAGAACATTCAGCCTGCGCTCCCCCCCATCCCGGTTTAAAGGCCCGAAGCTCATTGGCAGCGTGCCGTCCTTGTCGCGGCCATAACCGATGCTGATATAGATAATGTCCCTCTCGTCACCCTGTACATTTTCCAGGTTCTTGACGAAGAACGGCTCTTCCTTGTGGTTTTGGAAGAAGCTTTCGCAGGAAGGATCCAGCCTTCGTTTAATTTCAAGCTGGTCGATGATGGCTTGCATCTGCTGCATGCTGAAAGCAGCCACACCCAGCGTCAGTTCCGGATGCTCCTTCGCATGGCGCATCACGTGTTCAGCAACAATTCTGGCCTCCTCCGGGTTCGTTTGCGAATTCCCGCGATCATAAACCGTGTCCTTCAAATAGTGGAACACCAGGCCCATGTTTTCGGTGGAATAGGTGCTGGATGGAAACACAACCAGCTTGTTATTATAGAATTCCTTATTGGAAACAGAAATCAGCGATTCATGGCGGCTGCGATAATGCCAGCGCAGCATGCGCTGGGGCGCGTTCTGGGCCAGGAACAGCCCCAGAATGCTCTCCACATCGCCGATATAGTCTTCATCTTCTTCGATATCCGACGCATCGATGGCTTTGTCAAAGAAGCTTGTGGGGGGCATCTGCTGGCTGTCACCCACGACAATGGCCTGTTTGGAGCGCATCAACGCGCCAAATGCCTCTACCGGCCTCACCTGGCTGGCTTCATCAAAAACCACCATGTCAAAGCTTAGCTGCCCGGGTTCGATGAAATTGGCTATGGATAACGGGCTCATCATCATCACGGGCTTTAAGGCCTGAATCACATTGCCTGCTTTGGTCATCAGCTTGCGAATGGGCAAATGCCTGGACTTCTTCTGAAATTCCCGCAGCAGAACACCCATCTGTCCCTGCTGACCCTGTCCGGCCTTTGGCTTGTTTTCCCAATGCTCGTACAAAAGCCTCGGGATATTGTTACTCATAAACAATGTATCCAATTCGTTAAACCGTTCAATTTTTTGCCGATGCTGCGTGCTGTCAAAACGGGTGAGCCCCGGTCGCTCACTGTAAGCCTTGGTAAGAAGGGCCTGGCAGCGCTCATTTTCATACACATCAGAAAGGTAATCACCCGCTTGTCTCCAGACCTCGGAAAGTTCTAAAAGTTCTTTCAGACCGATTCTGGTCAGCTCTTCGGCATATTGGTTGAAGGTGCCTATATCAAAGATGGATTCAATGCCATCCCTCCATTGCTCCAATTTCTCCTGAATGATCGGGAACTCGTCTGTTTGCTCGTTCGTACCCATCCCGGGCTTCATGGCAGCTTCAAGATTTAACTGTTTGCAGGCTTCGGTAAACTGAGCAAGGCTGTCCTTCAATGCGGGCAACAGCTTCATTGCCTGCGCTATCAGTGTGGTGTCATGAATGATTGGCATGATTTCCTGAATATATTGACCACTTTGAATTCCCTGGTGCAGCGCGAGGATAAAATCAACCGCACGCTTTACAAAAGCCCAGTCGGTGTCCCAGTTTCCCCTGGCGTGGCCCGGGAACAATTCCTGAAACCTTGGAAGCGAATTGTCTATACTTTGCCTTAAGCGATTGAATTCCAGCACTTCATCCAGGAGGGCAACCTTCTTGT
>CAYVFB010000039.1:0-27978 GCA_964450305.1 uncultured Ruminiclostridium sp. | reverse complement strand
CCGAACGGCATGCCAGGTGGTGTGAGAGGGGGGAGAAATTCCCTCCTACTCGATTGCGCATTATAAGAAGCCCCACCAAACTTATTTTTAGTTTTAGGTTAAAAATTTGATACAGTTGGTAGTGGTACGTTACTTTCAGGTTACTACATCTTATCTGATCTGGGCCAGCTATTGAAAATTTTACCTGATGCTGTTGAATTATTGCATCATAAACAATATAATGGTGATACGGAATTTTTCACATCATTTCAGAGAACCCAAATTTTCACAGATCATCGGACAGCATCCCGGTCATAAACAGTGACACGGATATGGGAAGAAAGGGTTTGCCATGCTAAGCAGGGTTACTGCCTGTGGGCTTTTGGGAATTGACGGTTATCTTGTTACAGTCGAGACTGATATCAGCAACGGAATTCCAGCCTTCGATATTGTAGGTTTGGTGGATATAGCGGTTAAGGAAGCCAAGGAGCGGGTCCGGGCAGCAATCAAGAATTCAGGCTATGAGTTCCCCTCCCGCAGAATCACCATCAATCTTGCCCCCGCCGATCTGAAAAAGGAAGGCACGGCCTATGATGTGCCTATCGCTGCGGGAATTCTGGCGGCTACAGGGGTTATTCCGGCAGCATCCCTAACTGATTGTCTGTTGTTGGGGGAGCTTTCGCTTGACGGAACACTGCGTCCGGTATATGGCGTTTTACCCAAAGTGATTGCAGCGAAACAGGCAGGCCTTGAAAAAGTGATTCTGCCACAGGAAAATGCTATGGAGGCTTCCGTTGTTAAGGGTGTTCAGGTCATCCCAGTTGCCAGCCTGAACGAACTGGTGCGGTATATCACTGGCCAGGTTCAGATAGAACCTGTTGAAAACGAATGGAACGCTATGTCTCAGGAAGAATTCATGAGTGATATGGATTTTGCGGACGTCAGGGGTCAGAATCATGTGAAGCGGGCACTGGAAGTGGCCGCTGCAGGGGGGCACAATTGCCTGATGATCGGCAGCCCCGGCAGTGGGAAAACCATGCTGGCACGCAGAATGCCGTCCATCCTGCCTGACATGACCTTCGAAGAGGCTTTGGAGGTGTCAAAAATCCACAGCGTTGCAGGGCTGTTACCTTCAGACACATCTCTTCAAACCAAAAGGCCTTTTCGGGCGCCACATCATTCCATCAGCAGCGCAAGCCTGATTGGCGGAGGGAAAATCCCCAAACCTGGAGAAGTCAGTCTTGCCCATCTTGGTGTTCTGTTTCTTGATGAGTTGCCCGAGTTCAACAAAAATGCGCTGGAGGTAATGCGCCAACCGCTGGAAGACGGTTTCGCGCTGATTTCAAGGGTGAATGCATCGATTACATATCCTTGCCGCACAACCCTGATCGCTGCAGCAAACCCCTGCAAGTGCGGTTTTTATCTGGACGATACGCGGGAATGCACCTGTTCCTTCCAGGAGGTCAAAACTTATCTTGGCAGGCTTTCGGGGCCGCTGCTGGACAGGATTGATATCCAGGTAGAGGTGCCAACCCTGAAATATCAGGAACTGAATGAAGAACAGGAAAAGGCTGAACCCTCCCGTGAAATTCGGGGCCGTGTGAACAAGGCCAGAGAACGTCAACAAAAGCGTTTTACCGGAAAGGGAATTTACTGTAACGCACAAATGTCCCATACGATGATAAACCAGTATTGTCGGTTGGGAAAGGAAGAGTCAGCCCTGATGTATGAGGCGTATTTGAAGCTGAACCTGACAGCCAGGGCCCACAACCGCATTCTGAAAGTCGCACGGACCATTGCTGATCTGGAAGGGGCGGATAGCATCAACTCCGTTCATATTGCTGAAGCAATACAATACAGGGCGTTGGACAGGAATCTGTTCAGATAATACCAGGAGACCGTTCGGAAAAGCATATTTATTCATAAGACACTACTTTCCATGGTTTGGAACCCGCATAGTTCCGCTTATTTTTACAGGTTTATGCGTGTTTCTAAAAAATAAACAGACTTACCGAGCCGGCTCCCAGATGAGGTAAAAAATATGAAACCTGAATTGAGAGAGTGGATATGGCTGGCCAATCTGCAGGGGCTCATTACCCGGAAAAAAGTTGAACTGCTTCGGATCTTTGATTCACCAGTTCAGCTATACAATGCCGACGCTTTTGCCCTGGCTCAGACCGGTATTTTAAGCCGTGAAAACATCAACGCAATCCTGTCTCCGGTTGCCAGATCTGAAACCGACAGAACCATGGAAACCTTGGGGCAGCAGCACATTGATGTGATAACACTGAATGATGAAAGCTATCCACACCTTTTAAAAAGTATATGTGATCCTCCGGTTTGTTTGTATGTCAGGGGCAAGATTTTCAATGAAGAGCCTTGCGTTGGCGTGGTCGGTTCCCGGAAAGCCTCCGGTTACGGGCTATCCGCAGCGAAGAGAATTTCCTGCGAGCTTTCCCAGTTCCATATCTGCGTGGTTAGCGGCATGGCCAGGGGAATCGACACAGCTGCCCATCTGGGGGCATTGCAGGCAGGCGGGCGAACCATCGCAGTTTTTGGATGCGGTCTGGATATCGTATATCCGCCGGAAAATAAAAAGCTGATGGAACGCATTGCTGAAAAAGGAGCCCTTGTTTCTGAATACCCCCCGGGTGTTCTGCCCGCACCTCACCATTTTCCCATCCGCAACAGGATTGTCAGCGGTTTGTCGGTGGGAATTCTCGTGGTTGAGGCAGGCGAGAAAAGCGGCTCGCTGATTACCGCTCAGCTGGCATTGGAACAGGGCAGGGATGTTTATGCACTGCCGGGCAATGTCATCAGCCTCAACAGCAAGGGAACCAACAAACTGATTCAGGATGGAGCCAAACTGGTTACCTCTGTTCAGGATATCCTGGAAGAAGTCGTTTGGTTTAAAAGCCTGGAAGAAAAACCGGTGCTTGATCTGGACAACTACCGAAACAAAAAGGTCCTTCAGAGCACATTGGATACAGACGAACAGAATGTAATGGACATGCTCTCCATTGAAGCCCTCCAGATTGACGAAATACAAAGCAAGCTGGCCTGTGAGCTGCCACTGGTACACCGTGTTCTGTTAAGCCTGGAAATGAAGGGCTTGATCAGAAGAGAGGCGGGGGGAAAATACAGTCTGGAGGTCTGACTTTTTCAAGTTGATACTTTGTTTCGCACAACTAAGGTGGCTGCGTGTGACTAAATAGTGGAAACTTACAGCTGCAAACAGCAGATATCTGTTTTAATATTGATTTTATGCAACAATCGCAATCAGGTACTATGGAATGATTACACGTTTTATTATCCATAAGTACTCAGCTTTCCTACCTCAACCTGTGAATAGTATTTTGAGGCGCTGGTATCGGCAAACGGATGTGTGATATCACACCGTCGTCGTTAGCCTGCTGTTTCGGCTAGCGCATAAAACACTGTATGAAAGTTGAGAATATTTGTTTAATTGAAGTTTTCATGAAACTTTTCGGTGGCATTTACGTCTAAAATATTCGTGGTGTGATATAATGTTTTCACTGCAGAAACCCATTCCAAACAGTAAATGTACATGATATTACTGAAAATCACGTATTTCATGTATAAAATACTGAATTGGAGGTTTTATGCATGAAATAGGGTAATTTTCGGGTAAATGCAGTGAAATCCAACGATATGGTATTGTAAGGTAAAACCTGCCATCCATCATAAATAAATTCAATACGCATAAAAGAGGTGTATATTTTGCCAAAGAGAAAAATCAATTTATCCGCCCTGCTCGTCTTATTGCTATTCATTGCCACCTTTTTAAATGGTTCTCTTAAGGTATTGGCAATCCCAGCCGGGGAAGAGGTCACCCTTGAAGTCAGCAGCGGGTTCGGCGGCATTGCCAAGCTTGGTGCATGGTCTCCCATCCAGGTAAAAATCAATGCGCCGGGCAGAAATATTTCCGGCGAGCTTCAGGTGGAAGCCAGTTTGGATCAGGCCAGAAAAATCATCATCGCCAAGCCCATCGAGCTGAAAACCGGAGCGGAAGTAAGCTTCGATTTTGAGATCCCTGTTGTATCGGCAAAGAGGTCTGTCCGCATTCGCCTGGTTGAGGGGAAGAAAACCCTGGCAGAAGAAGATTTTTCGTTTACACGTCTGCTGCCGCCTGAAGTGATGCTGATCGGCGTCTTGTCGGACGATCCGGAAGCTTTCGGATATTTAAACGGGAATACGATCCCGGTGGCATCTGATATGTACTACGATGAAAAGATGAAGGTGATGATGGCATCCGGGCAGGTTCCAATCGGACCAAGGCCGGTACCAATGCCCGACTCTTCCAGCTATCAAAAACGGCAGGCTGTTGTGGTCAACCTGAGCAGGAATTCCTTCCCGGAAAAAGCTGAAGTGATAGACAGCTTTGACTCTATCATTATCAACCAGTTCGATACATCGCTGCTAAGTGATCTTCAAATGGAGACACTGGAAGCCTGGGTGGGCTCGGGCGGCATTTTAATGCTTGGCACAGGGATGAACTGGCAGAAGGTTTATCATGGCCTTCCTGACAGCCTGAAATTGTTTGATATCGATCAAACCACAGATTTCGACAGCTCAGCCATACTCCAGGGCTTTTCCGGGAAAAGTGCTTCCGGGTTGACATTGCGGCTTGCGAAGGGAACACTGGGCTTCGAATATTTATCTCCCCCACAGGGTGCCAGTATGAGTGAACCCACACGCTGGCTGGATAATGATGTTTTTGCCGGAGATGCGCAAAATCCACTGGTCATCAAATACAGTAAAGAAATGGGCTCCGTTCTGGTTCTTACCTTCGATCCGGCAGCTGAGCCTTTCGTGTCCTGGGCGGGACGAACCGCCTTCTTCGAAAACACATTCAAATTTAATGGAACGAATCTTCAAAAATACTATGAAATGGGGAACGGGTATTACCAGAGGCAGGTTTACAACAGCAACAATCTGCAGCATCTGGTCAGCGAAGTTCCCAGCGATAAAAAACCTCCCTTTGTCGGGATGTTTGCCACCCTCGGCATTTATATTCTGATCGCCGGGCCGATGCTGTATATCATCCTGAAAAAGATGGATAAAAGGGACTGGGCATGGGTGCTAATCCCTGCTCTGTCAGTTTTATTTCTGGGCGGGATGTATGTTTTGGGGTTCAAAACCCGTTATCATTCTGCGGTGCTGAATACAGTATCGGTTGTTCAGGTGTCTCCCGGTGGGAATGAAGCGGTTGTATCCTCCGCTATTGGTGTGTTCAATGACAGAAGGGGCACGCTGAAGCTTGAATACAACACAAGCAACGGCTTGAACACTCCCTTCATCCAAAACAACGATTATTATGGCTACCGTAATTATGGTGATAATATCGAAGGGCAGGTTGTAGGCAAATATACCATGAGCCAGCCGGCTGTCTTCGAGCAATACGACGTCATGCTGTGGACCCCGATGATGCTCAGTGCCGAAAAAACCGTACCGTTCGGAGGGGATGTCCTGAAAGACCTCTATCTGAAGGGTGGCAAGCTGATGGGCAGCATCACCAACACAACGCCCTATGACCTTTTGGATACGGTTATCCTTGTGGGCAATCATATCATCCCCGTGGGGGATATTCTTGCGGGAGAGCCCAAACAGGTGGACATCGCCCTGGACAGTAAACAGGTTTACAAGCGTCCGGACGAATATCTGGATGGTTATTTTGGCCGCAGTTATTACAATAATCCCAAGGATATTCCGTCAAACTTCCAGGAAATGATGCGAAGGCGAAGTTTGTTCGAAAACTATATCAATCAAAGCTACAATATGCAAACAGGAGAGGCGAAATTTTCCCTTTTGGCAAGGAACAGCCAGGAGATCGATTACGGGCTTACCGTCAATGACAAGCAACCTCAAAAATATAATCGGAATCTGATTTGTGCGGAATCCCCCTTTTCCTTTGAACCGGGCCGGGAGGTTGAGATTCCGGCAGGAATCATTATGGCGAACATGTATCAAAACAAAGAGATTGGCTGGCAGGAGGGTTATTACGGCATTCGGGTGAACAATACGGGGGAAATGGAATTCCAATTCAATCTGCCTGATAAGCTTTCAGTGACTGGGTTCAACCTTTCGGTTGAAAACTATATCCCACTGTATGTGAAATATAACATGGAAAACAACAATTCTACTGGAAACATGCAAACCGAGGTTTTGTCGAACCGGTATGAATATGCTCTTTACAATGTAAAAACCGGAAAATGGGATTCCATCGAAGCGAAAATAGACGTTGACCAGGACGCTTACAGATATATCGGAGCCGGCAATGAAGTTCGCATGAAAATTATCGTGGTGGAATTAGGGATGGCTTTATCTGAAGAAGATTACGCCGCCGGGATATATAAGAATTACGAGCAGGAGCTTCTGGGCATGCCTGAAATTTCGATCCGGGGGGTGGCAAAATGATGGTACATGTGGATAACCTGACAAAACGTTATAAGAACACGCTGGCAGTGGATCGCCTGACGATGGAAATTCCGGCAGGAGAGATATATGGTTTTGTTGGTGCAAACGGCGCCGGTAAAACCACCACGATGCGTATTATTGCAGGGCTGATGGCCCCAACCTCGGGTAAGGTTTACATCGATTCAATAGATGTATCCAAGCAACCTTTGCAGGTGAAAAAGCACATCGGGTACATGCCGGACTTTTTTGGCGTGTATGATGACCTGAAAGTTTCTGAATATATGAGCTTTTACGCGGGTCTTCAGGGCATACAAAAAAGCAAGGTGGCGGGTTTGATTGATTCACTGCTGGAGCTGGTGCGGCTGACGAATAAGAAGGATGCTTATGTGGATACTTTATCCAGGGGTATGAAGCAAAGGCTTTGCCTGGCGCGCAGCCTGATTCATGATCCGAAGTTCTTAATCCTGGATGAACCCGCATCGGGCCTTGATCCAAGGGCCAGGGTGGAAATGAAGGAAATCCTGAAGGAGCTGAGGACCCTGGGGAAAACCGTCTTGATCAGCTCCCATATCCTGCCTGAATTGTCCGAACTGTGTACCTCCATCGGTATTATAGATTCTGGAAAACTGGTTGCCAGCGGTTCGGTTTCAGAGATTGTAGAGAAACTATCCAGCTCGGGAAAGGTAAAAATCAAGGTAACAGGGCAAGAGGAGGAAGCGGTAAAGGTACTGATGGAAATTCCAGGTATCGGCTGCATCAGCTCGGTATCGGATTTAATTGAAGTGGACGTAACAGGCGGAAACGAGGCCTGCGTGCAGGTTTTAAGAATCCTTGTGGAAAAAGGCATTCCGGTAGTATCTTTCCAGCCGGTGGAGGGTTCTTTGGAATCCGTGTTCATGCATTTAACCGAAAGGGGGAATGGGAATGAAAACTAAAGCAGAAAACAGCACGAAAGAAATTTCTCCTTTTGTTCTGAAACTCAACCCCATCCTGGAAAAGGATATGAAAACAAAACTGCGGGGCTGGCGTTCCACCATATTGATCAGCTGTTATGTGATCCTTTTGATCTGCATTTTGTTTGTCTACTTCGCAGGGAATAATATTTTCAGCCCCTACAGTAACGGCAGCTTTAATCCAAGAATGGCCATCGATGCATATAATCTGATCATCACGTTTCAGTTTGCCCTGCTGTTTCTGGCTGTTCCTGCGATTACCGCAACCTCGGTCAGCAGCGAGCGCGAGCGGCAAACGCTGGATTTAATGCTGGTAACCAATACCCCTGCGCGCAAAATCATTATGGGTAAAATCATGGTTTCTCTGGCACACACGATGCTGCTGCTGATTGCATCCATGCCAGTGATTGGTGTTGTGTTCTTTTTTGGCGGCATCGGCTTTCTGGATATCTTCAAGCTGCTGCTGTTCTATGTGATGACCTCGTTTTTTGTCGCCAGCTGTGGTGTGTTTTTTTCCACGCTGTTTAAAAGAAATATTGTTGCTATCATCACCACCTATATTTTCCTGGGGCTGATCACCTTCGGCCCGTTCATCGCGTTTGCAATTTCCGTCACCCTCAAGCAGCGGGTCTCCATGTCAGGCTTCAATCCCATATATCAGGATTATGTAGCCGCACTGTTCTCGTCGTCGGTGTTCGGGTTTACAAGCTTCTATATTGGAAATTCCGGCATGAACATATATTCTAGTTACTACGGTGGGATGGGTATGCTTTCCAGCATCGCTCAGGAAATTGAAAGCCTGATCACGGTTGCGCCAGGGTTCTGGAAATGGATGCGTCCATGGCTGGTGAACGGCTTGTTCAACATTCTTGCATCGCTGGGGCTAATCTCCTTAAGCGCACGCATTTTAAACCCGATACACAGGAAAAAGTAAAACCTGAAAGATAAAGGGGAAAGCATGGAACCAGGGTTTATAGAACGGGCTTTAAAGCCACTGAAAAGAAAAATGCATTTACAGGCCGGGCTGAAATGGCTTCAGATCATATTGGTTGCAGCTGGAGCGGTTTCATTGGTGCTGGCCTTTTTATCGCTGTTTGTAATAATTCCCTTTGTGCGTCTTCAGCTGCTTTACATTTTGGCAGCCTGCCTGCCGGCTGCGCTGATCGCTGCCATGTTTACCGTGCCCACACGAAAAAAGGTCATGGTTCAAGCCGACAGCCTTGGCTTGAAAGAGCGCGTGATCACAGCCTGGTACCTGAAGGATGATCCTTCGCCGGTTGCCCGCCTGCAAAGAGAAGATACCAAAGAGGCATTGAATGGAACCAACCTGGCTGCCGCTTATCGAATCACCCTGTCCAGGAAGTTGCTGCTGGCAGCATCGGTGATGCTGTTGGCTGCTTTTATGCTCTCATTGGTTCCGGGAAGGGTCTCCCGTCAGACACAGCTTCGGGAAGCGCTGATTACCGAAATGAAGGAGCAGGAAAAGGAAATAGAGGAAAAGGTAAAGGAGCAGCTGGAGCAGCATCCCGAGATGACTCAGGAACAGCTGGAGCAGCTTCAGGAGGCACTGGAAAAGCTGAAAGAAGCGCTCAAGCAGGCTAAGACTGAAGAGGATGCCCTGAAGGGGTTGGCCCAGATGGAGAACCAGATGGAAAAGCTTCAGGCCCAAAACCCCTTGCAGGATCTGAAGGAAATGGGAAATGCGCTTGCGGGCTCGTCTTTAACTGAAAAACTGGCTGAAGCCATGAAAAACCAGGATGAAGAGGCGTTAAAGGAAGCGCTGGAGCAATTGGAAAAAGAACTTGAGGATGCCCAGGCGCAGAATGAATTAGCTGAAATGCTTGAAAATGCAGCCTCGGAAATTGCGGATAACCCGATGCTGGCCGAAGCTTTGAAAAACCTTTCAGCCTCTGCTGCATCAGGGTCCAAAAGCAGTACTGAACTGGCACAAAGCTTATCCGAATTGCTGGAACAAACTCAGGCAAATGCCGATGGTCAGCAGGCCTTTACACAGGCCGCCGGTGAAATCGGCAAAGCTTCGTCTAATGCACGAAGGGCTATAGCTCAGGTGGATCAAAGCGTCAAAGACGGAACGCAAGGTGGTAGTGGCTCCAGGACTGCTCAGGGAGAGGGGAATCAGCCCGGAAATCAGGGTCAGGGTCAGGGCCAGGGCCAGGGCCAGGGAGAAGGTGAAGGCCAGGGCGAAGGCCAGGGTCAAGGGCAGGGTCAAGGCCAGGGTCAGGGCCAAGGGCAGGGTCAAGGGCAGGGCCAGGGCCAGGGTCAGGGCGGTGGTCCAGGTGCAGGCGAGGGCTCAACCAGTGAGGATCAGGGTTATAATGAAGGAGATCAACCGGGTAGCGGAAGAGCCCCGGGTTCCCGTAAAGAGAATGAATATCAGCGCATCTATGTACCCGAAAGGTTGGGCGGAGAAGGGAATGAGTCTTCCCTTTCGGGGCAGAAGCTGGAGTCGGGCAGCAGCACCTTCAACGAAGCCGATGACGCACCGGTTCAAAAGGGAACCATGATGCCCTGGCAGGAGGTTTTAACCGAATACCGGGATGAGGCCGCACAGACCATGGACAGCCAGGATATTCCGCCAGGCATGAAGGATCTGGTTCGGGATTATTTCAGTTCACTGCAGTAAACGGAATACCATTCCTCAGTTTATACAAGATTTTTCAAAAAGAGGGTTAACGCAATACCCGTTTCTTCTTTGTAATAACTGGTAGCCACGAACCAAACAAAAAGATAGATAACACACCAGTGTACCGGAGCCCGGGAATCGGCGCAGTCCTAAAAGCGTCCGCCGGGAATATTGGAGGAATATTGCCATGCAGACACAACAGGAAGATTTCAAAAAAGTATTGGAAACCGTAGGTAGGATAGAGCAGGAAGTTTCCCGCCATATGATAGGGCAGAAGGAGGTCATCCGCCAGGTAGTTTTATGCATGCTGGCGGGGGGGAACATCCTTCTTGAAGGAATGCCGGGGCTTGGGAAAACCAGGCTGGTGAATACGCTGGGAAAGGTGATGGGGCTGGAGTTTTCACGCATCCAGTTCACCCCCGACCTGATGCCGGCCGATGTGACCGGTACAAACCTGGTCAGTCGCAAGGAAGGCGAGGAAGGCATGTTTCAATTTCAACCCGGTCCGGTGTTCAGCAACATTGTGCTGGCCGATGAAATTAACCGCGCCACACCAAAAACCCAAAGCGCCATGCTCCAGGCCATGCAGGAGGGCACCGTTACCGTCGCAAACACAACCCACAGGCTGCCACAGCCGTTTTTTGTACTGGCCACCCAGAACCCCATTGAAATGGAAGGTACCTACCCGCTGCCAGAAGCGCAGATGGACAGGTTTCTATTCAAGCTGGATGTTCCGTTCCCGGGTTTTAATGAGTTGAAGGGCATTATTCAATTGACCACGACAAACAAGGCCGAAGAATATGAAACTGTCACGGATGCGAAAGAAATCCTTCATATCCAAAGCGTTTCCAGAGAGCTTCCTATTGCCGAGCCGGTGATGGACTACGCAATCAGGCTTGTCATGGCAACCCATCCGGATGAGGCAAACAGCCCGGAGGTTACAAAAAAATATGTTCGTTATGGTGCAAGCCCCCGTGCAGCGCAGGCTATCATCGGCACCTCAAGAATCCGCGCGCTGTTAAGCGGCAGGTTCAATGTTTCTTTTGAAGATATTCAAAAGGTTGCTTACCCCGCTTTACGGCATAGAATATTCCTGAATTTTGATGCGGTTTCCGATGAAATGACGCCGGATAAGTTGATCGATGCACTGTTGAAGGATGTGAAAACCTATTCATGAAAATTCTCGACAACGAGACGCTGAAAAAAATTCAAACGCTGTCCCTTCAAGTGGGCATTCCTTTATCCGGGCAGGCTTCGGGCAACAGAAAGTCCAGAAGCAAGGGAAGCTCGGTAGAGTTTTCAGATTTCAGGGAATATGTTCCCGGCGACGATTTCCGGCGGATAGACTGGAACGCTTACGGCCGGTTTAACAAGCTGTTCGTCAAGCTTTTTATGGAAGAACGGGAAGCACCCATTCAAATATTCCTGGACAACAGCCTTTCGATGAATTATGGTGATCCTGATAAGAATCTGGCCGCAAGACGGCTTGCGGCAGCACTTTCATATATCAGCCTGGCGGCCTATGACAGAGTGCATATTCTGCCGTGGAATGACAGTGTACAGGGGCCCTTCGGGCCGTTTCGAACCCAGGCCGCCTTTATGGAAGTTGTCAATGTTTTGGAAGGGCTTGAAAACAACGGAAAAAGTAGTTTCGCACAAGCGCTTCGCAAAATGGAGTGGAAGGTAGGCCGGGGGATCAGCATTGTCATTACGGATGGGCTAATGGACGAAGGCATGGATGAAGCTTTGAAGTATTTGAAATACCGCCGACAGGAGGTTTTTCTGTGCCACATTCTTTCCAGGCAGGAGCTTTCTCCCGAGCTGTCTGGCGCTCTGGAGCTGATTGACAGCGAAACCGGCCATAAAATGGAAGTTACGGTTTCGGGTTCTTTAATGAGTGCCTATGAGAAAAACCTGAAGCATTTTTTATCAGCAATCAAGGAGCAATGCAAAAAGTGGGGCGTCCACTACTCACTGCTCCCCTCCGACATGCCCGTAGACCAAATGGCAAAAACCGTATTAGGCCAGGGTGCGTAAAGCCATATTTACAGTGGGGACAGGTTCCTGTGTAAAAAATAATGGTTACACTACGTTTACACCGTGCGGGGTCCAGGTTCCTGTGTAAAAAACTAATCGTTTACACTGTACAGGACCCAGGTTCCTATGTAAAAAACTAATCGTTTACACTGTACAGGACCCAGATTCCTGTTTACAAAATGGTAATTACACTACGTTTACACCGTGCGGGACCCAGGTTCCTATGTAAAAATTTACACAGGAACCTGTCCCTAGTGTAAAAAGAGGATGTGACTGTTTGGCTTTTTTGTTGCCCTGGGGACTGCTTGGTCTGATGGCCATTCCCCTGATTCTTTTACTATATATTCTGAAGCAGAAGCGGGAAAAGCTGACCGTGTCCAGCCTTGTGTTGTGGCAGCAGGTGCTGCGGGACATGCAAGCACGCACCCCCTGGCAGAAGCTGCGTAATAACCTGCTGATGTTTTTACAGATTCTGGCTGCGTTGTTGATCACATTGGCATTAGCCGGTCTTGCGCTGCAGCTTTTTAAGGGCGAAAAAGAATCAGTTATCCTTGTTATAGATACCTCGCTAAGCATGTCAGCCACCGATACCCAACCTACAAGGCTTGAGGCCGCCAAAAAGGATGCGCTGCAGTATGTACAAGACCTCCCAAATGAAAGCAGGATCACCGTTGTGGCCATGAACCGGGAAGCCAATGTATTGCTGTATGCATCCAACTCCACCGATGAAGCAGCCAGAAGCATTCAAGCCATTGAACCGACGAACAGTTATATGGATCCGGCTAAAGCAGAAGAATTGCTTTTGTCTTTGAAGAAACAGGATCAACAAGCATCAATCGTATTGTTCGGGGATCAGCCCATCACCGTGGGCAACGAAACGATTCAGTTTTCAAATTATGAAAGGCAAAAAAACAACCTGGCACTGATCCGCTTCAATCATACCCGTTCTAAGGATTTGATATCGGCTATGAGCATTCTGCGCAACCAGAGCGATACAGACGCCGAAGCTTCTGTAAGCCTGTATGCAGATGGTGAATTTATGGATTCCCAGAGAGTAACGGTTAAAGCCACGCAAACCCAAACTGTGTGGTGGCAGGGAATCCCTCCGACCATCACAGAGCTTCATTGTGTGATCGATACCAAAGACATTCTTGAAGCGGATAACCATGCCTACGACACTATCCTCTCAAATGATCCGGTTAAGGTGTTACTGGTGACCAGAGGTAATTATTTTCTGGAGAAGATATTCTCCCTGATTCAGGGCGTTGAGCTTGTGCGGACTCTGCCCGAAGAAGTGACCGAGTACAAGGGGTTTGACCTGTACGTTCTGGACGGGACAATTCCCGAAAAGCTTCCCACCGACGGAAATATTGTTTTGTTTGCTCCAGGACAAAACAGCCTGTTCCCCGTTGGAGACTGGATGGATACACCGGCGGTGCAGCCCGTTGAACATGCTATATTCAAGTATCTGGATAAACTCAGCTTTTCCATTGGGAGAACACGGATCATGGAAAAGCCATCATGGGCTGATACCGTTATGGAAGCAAACGGAAACCCCGTTATCATGGATGGTCGGGTTCAAAACACCAGAATCCTGATCTTTGGGTTTAATCTCTACGAAACAGATTTACCGTTAAAATCTGAGTTTCCTGTTTTAATTTCAAACATTCTTACTGAATACTCCCCGGGCAGCGGAAACGCGATATCCGGCGTTTTATCCGGGGATGCCATACGCTTCAGCTTACAGCCCGATACTCAAAGCGCAAAAGTATACCTGCCCGGCGGGGAGGCAGTGTCCGTTGCCCCGCCGATTCCCCCTGAACCGTTTTTGCGCACCGATTCCCCTGGTCTATACCGATTGGAGCAGAAAAAGGCAGACGGAACCGTCAGCACTGCTTTCACGGTGAACCTGCCTGATGAGTGGCAGATGGAGAGCGGCAGAGCCGGAGCTTCTGCACAAGAGGCGGAAGCAGGTGTCAGCATACCGGTTCAGAAGTCGGCTTTTCCATTGACATTGCCCCTTTTGGCCCTGGCAACCCTGATATTGTTACTGGAATGGTGGTTCTATGCAAATCGGAATTACGTTTGACAACCTTTGGGTGATGGCACTGTTTCCGGTGCTCGCCGCCTTCATAATCATCACCGCTAAAAAACTGCGGCTGGGTTCTGCTTTTAAAAAGCGGGCAATCCCGGCCCTTCGTGTGCTGCTGATTTTTGTGCTTTTGCTTGCTGTGGCCGCACCTGAAATATCTTCCAAAGCGAAGAAAACCGCAACGATTTTTATTGCTGACCTGTCAGATAGTGTCCGTGGGAAAAAGAACGACATGGACGCGTTTATCTCTGAGGCGGTATCCCATGCTGAAAGCCGCGATGTTACAGGCTTAATCGCATTTGCTGATGAATCCAGGGTGATTCGGATGCCGCAGGATAAAGTCGGGTATTCAGCACTACCCGACAGAATGCAGTCAGACGGAACCGATATCGAAAAGGCTATGCTGCTCGCACGCTCGATCACCCCGGATGACGCCGGGAAAAGGCTTATTCTCTTATCTGACGGGAAAGAAACAAAGGGAGAAGCCCTTGAAGCCGCCAGGCTTTTAAAACGCCTTGGTTATACACTGGATGTAGTTGCGTATAACGCCGACGATATCAAAGAGGTGCAAATTGAAGCGTTTTCAGCACCGAAGCAGGTGAATGCAAAGGAACGCTTTGACGTTTCGATGAAAATCGTTAGTAATGTTCAAACAAAGGCGACCGTGGTTCTTTTTGGCAACAGAACGCTGACTGCCGAAAAGGAAGTGGATCTTTATCCCGGTGAGAACCTGTTTACCTTCTCCGACAAGGTGGATGAGGGGGGGATGGTATCCTATACCGCAGAAGTTGTTGCAGACGACGATACGGTACTGCAAAATAATTCACTTTCGGCATTTACCGTTATTTCGGATCATCCCCGTATTTTACTGGTGGAAAGAGGAAACCGGGGAGAGAATCTGGTGCGATATCTGGAGCAATATGCCCAGATCACAAGGGCTCAGCCCGATGAAGTCCCAACCTCTTTATCAGGTCTTTTAGCCTATGACGCGTTCATTCTGGCCGATATTTCAGCTGAATGGCTGAACACAGACTTTATGAACCTGCTTGAGCAGGCTGTTCAGCACCAGGGAAAAGGCCTGTTAACCATCGGTGGGGAAAACAGTTATGCTCCGGGAGGGTACAATGATACCCCGCTGGAGACGATCCTTCCGGTTGAAATGGATATTCGTCCGAAAGAAGAAAACCCTGACCTGGGGCTGATCCTTGTCATTGACAAGTCCGGCAGTATGACCGGAGGAAATTACGGTATCACAAAGCTTGAACTGGCAAAGGAAGCTGCCATCCGGGCGGCGGAAGTGCTGGAGGAAAGAGATCAGCTGGGTGTGATCGCCTTTGATGACGCCATACAGTGGGTGATTCGAACAGAACCGCTGACCAGCCTGAAGGAAGCGACCGATTTAATCGGTACCATCCGCCCCGGCGGCGGAACACAGATCCTTCATCCTTTGGAGGAAGCCTGGCAGAATTTAAGAACAAAGGATACGAAGCTGAAGCATATCATTCTGTTAACCGATGGCCAGGCCGAGCAATATGGCTATGAACGCATTATCGATGGGGTTCGTGAAGACGGAATCACCCTTTCAACGGTTGCTGTGGGTGAGGGCGCTGATACGCTGCTGCTCAAAGCACTGGCCTACGGCGGGCAGGGTAGGTACTACCAAACCGATGAGTTCTCCGACATTCCCAGTATCTTTGCAAAGGAAGCCTTTCTGGCAGGGCAGAAGTATTTGCAAAACAGGCAGTTCTATCCCGAGCTGGTAACATCCATGGGGTTACTGAAAGGAATAGAAGCGGTGCCTCCCTTGGATGGGTATGTCGCAACCCGGGTGAAACCTGCTGCGCGCACCATTTTCAGAAGTGATATTCAGGATCCTGTTCTGGCGGCATGGCAATACGGCCTTGGCAGAACCGCAGCCTGGACATCCGACATCCAGGGAGTATGGACCTCGCAGTGGGCCATGTGGCAGGATGCCCCTGTCTTTTGGGGAAACCTTGCCGGCTGGTTGGTTCAGAAAAATCTGAATACCGATTATACGGTTGAAACCAGGGTGGCAGACGGAAAAGGTGTGGTTACGGTGCAGGCCGAGACCGACAGCATCCTGTATGAGGCCTCGATCACAGGAACCGTCGTGTCACCGGATGGAACCAAAGAAACCATCGAACTGAACGCTATCCGGCCCGGAACGTTTGAAGGAACGATCAACCAATCCAACCCAGGGGCTTATGTGGTTCATCTGGAAGTGCCCGGTGAAAACGGAGTGGAGAATGTCAGCGCGGGAGTGGTCATGCCCTATTCAGACGAATACAGGCTGCTGGATGCAAATGCAGCGGGTTTTCTGGAGAAGCTTACTCAAACAGGCGGAGGCAGATTGATAACCGACCCGTCTGAGGTATTCAAAGGCGAGATACAAAACACCGGGGCCAGAAGGGATCTGACCTATGCGTTGATTTTGGCCGCACTGATTTTGCTGCTTTTGGATATCGCACTGCGCAAGCTGCAGATACCATTGGAGCCCATCATTTTATTTGTGAAGGAAAAAATAGTTGCTCCCACCGCCAATATTGTGAAAGAGCTGAAAAAGCCAAAGAAAACTGCTGTCATAGCACCGACCGGATCCCGTGCTCAAGATATGCCTGAAGAACCCCCTGCAGCGGAAAAACCAGCGGAGTCTGAACCCAAAGGCCCGTCGGCAGCCCAAAAAAGCAATCAGATAAAGCCATCAAGCCCAAAGGAAGAACCTGTAAACGACAGCAAGGATCATATCAATGCTCTGCTGAATAGAAGGAAACAGTGGAAATAACAGCAAAAAGGGTAATTCTCCGAAGAGAATTACCCATGGAACCGTGAACGCGGATTAACGAGGAACTGCGCGAGTGACACGCAGGCCTTGCATTGTGTCAATTTCCTTGTTAATGGTTTCGACTACTGTATACATGTAAGCACCATTCACTTTGGACAGACCAAACAATCTGTCATCACTCGTTATTTTATTCTCAATATCGTAAAGATCAATATCGACGGATCCATTCCCAAGATCGACACTCTCACCGGTACTTCTTTTACCCTTCATTGTAAACATGGAATCGTCAACGATTCCATCGTCTTCAAATACCGTTTGCCCAACTTTTACCGTATTGCAGTAAAGCTGAACCAGCATACCAACACCGGCACCCGCAAATGATCCCTCCATACCGGTTTTTTCACCTTCGCCGTCCTTGTATTTCACGGACTCCCATTTGTCATTAAACCATACTTCATATTCCTTTGTTTCACCTTGCTGTACCTCAGTAACCTTGATGTGCTCAGTATCGACGCCATCGATTTTTTCCGTGCCAAGGCTGACATACTGGAAGCTCCATGCAGTTGCCTCCTTACCTTCCTCTTTTGTGTTATAAGCAAACCCAAAGTCTTTTAATGCAGCCAGAACCTCTTTGCTGGATCCCAACGGCAAAAATTCCTGCTGGAACGGATTGTTCTTGTCAACTTTTCCTTCTTCTTCCTCAGACGCTTCCGGTTCATCTTCCGGCTCGTTTGTATTGATATCTTCGGGTTCATCGCTGGAATTATTTTGCTGGGTGCTGACAGGATCCTTCTTCGAGGCTGCACCGGCATCCTTTTTAGTTTTACCGCATCCGGCGAACAGAGCAAGCAGCAGTGTGAGCATTAAAACAGCAGACAATACTTTTTTTATTTCATACCCTCTTTCTCATATAAGAACATATGATTGGCGATATAATTTGCCACTGATATTGTATCATATGGAACTTTCTACATCAACAAATTTCGTATCAAAACAACACTGTACCCAGGAATGCCAAGGGGACGGTTCTATTGACAACACCTCGGAATAGTGATAAACGATCTCTGAGGTGTTTTTTATGCCACGAGGTGCAAGAAAATTAAGCGAAAGCGTAGCTGTCAAAAGAACCGTCCCCATGACAATCGCTAAAGGATAGCCTCGAGCTCATCGAGGGTTTTGCCAAAGACATCGAGGGCATCCTGTACGGGCTGAGGCGTGGTCAAATCGACACCTGCTTTTTTCAATAATTCCAATGGATAATCCGAAGAACCGCTTTCCAGGAAGTTCAGATACCTTTCCACAGCGGGTTCACCGTCACGCAATATCTGCGCTGAAAGAGAAGCCGCGGAAGAGAACCCGGTGGCATACTTGTAGACATAAAAACTGGTATAAAAATGAGGAATTCTTGCCCATTCCATAGCGATGAGATCATCCACCGCCACTTCTGTGCTGAAGTACTTGTCATTCAGCCCTTTATAAAGTGAACAAAGCTCATTTGTGGTGATTGAATCGCCCTTTTCGGCCTTGCTGTGAACGAGTTTCTCAAATTCTGCAAACATGACCTGCCTGAAAACGGTGCCCCTGAATTCTTCGAGGTAATGATTCAAAAGGTATGCGCGCTCTTTCTTTTTTTGTGTGGTTTCAAGCAAGTGGTGCATCAGCAGGGATTCATTCACTGTGGAGGCTACCTCTGCGACAAAAATCTTATAGCCCGAATAAACATAAGGCTGTGTTTTGTTTGTGTAGAAGGTATGCATGGCATGCCCCATTTCATGAGCCAGGGTGAAAACATCGTTAATTGTGCCCTGATAATTCAACAGCACATAGGGATGTGTTGTGTAAGCCCCCCAGGAGTAGGCGCCGCTGGTCTTTCCTTCATTTTCGTATACGTCAACCCAGGCTGAGTCAAGCCCTCCGGACAAATCCTCAATGTACCGCTTCCCAAGCGGCTTTAAGGCTTCCTTCACCATATCGACGGCCTGGCGATATGGAATGTGTCTGTCGATATCACTGACCATGGGGCAATATAGGTCATACATTCGTAACTCATCCAGCTTTAAAGCCTTTTTGCGAAGCTTCAGATACCGATGCAGCAGGGGAAGGTTTTTTTGAATGGTATCGATGAGGCTGTCATAAACCTGAGTGGGAACATTGTCCTGATCCAAAGACAGCTCCAGACTGGACGGATATTTCCTGACTGTGGCATAAAAGCGGTTCTTTTTAATGTTCCCCGAGAGGGTTGAGCCTAAAGTGTTTTTCATCTTCCCATAGGTGGTATACATGGCCTCGTAAGCCTGTTTGCGTACTTCTCTGTTGGCGCTTTCAAGAAAACGGATATATCTGCCCTTGGTCAGTTCCACCTCCTGCCCCTGCTCATCTTTGATAAAGGGAAACTTAATATCGGCGTTATTGAACATGGTGAATATATCTCTTGGATTGTGGGCCATTTCTGCGGTCAAGGCCATGATTTCCTCTTCGCGGGCTGAAAGAATGTGCTTTTTCTGGCGAAGAAGCTCTTCCAGGGAGAACCTGTATACTGCCAGGTTTTCATTTTCATTCAGAATGTTGATCAGCTTTCCATCGGGCAAACCGATGATTTCAGGGGTAATAAAGGATAGCCTGGCCCCGATCTCTGTGCTCAGCGAAAAAGCCGTTTCCGTGAGATCCTGATAAAGCGGGTCGCTGTTGTCCTCATCCCTGCGCATGCGTGCGTAAACCAGAACCTTGTCATGGATGGACATTAATTCATCCTGAAGCTTCAGGCACTGAAAAAGCTTCTCAGCAGTTTCACCCAGAGTGCCCCTCATGGGTAACAGCTGTGAAAGCAGTTCTCTGGCTTTTTCCACATCCTTTTTCCAGGCTTCATTGGATTCATAGATATCTTCAAGGCGCCATTTATATTCCGGATCCAATTCGTTTCTTTTTGGAAGTGTCTGTTGATTCGCCATTTGATAATCCTCCTTATCATGTAGATAATGCGGGGTCTGATACACTTTTTTCTGCATCGATCAGATAACATGGTAACCATCATTCAAATGAATCATTACACGGGAAAAATTCTTATGAATTTAGTATACCTGAATCATCAATAATCTACCACCAGGTCAATATACTTTAAGAATTTTCTTACAAAGTTATAAATGAGATACTCTGGCTGTTGTTAAGGTTTTTAATTAGGACCCGACATGAGATACCCTGGCTGTTGGTAAGATCTTTACTCAGGTTTAACAGGGGTGGTGGTAAGAAATTCGATCCGGGTTTTATATTAGATTACTCTGGTTGTTGGTGAGATATCTGTAGTTATGATAATCTATAGGTGACAAGCTTTTCAATCAACGGATGGAGGGAAATGGAATGGATATGATCTCTTCAAATGACTATCTTTCATATGTACTGAATAAGAGCCGTGAGGATCCAACTTGGATGGCTGCAGCGGCAGGATTTAAAGGTGTATACCTCGAAGCAGCAAAACTTGAACTTGTTCGACGTGGTCTGCAAAGCGCCCCCCCAGACTACAACCGGTTTCAGGTTTCTCTGGACCGTATTCGCAACCGTGAGGACATGGCCGATTTTGTGATTCCAGCCCTTGTTCGAATACTGAAAGAATATAAAAGCCTGCTGGATGCGGACATAATTAACGAGATTGAGCAAACATTGATTCATTTCCGTTATTGGCTGGATGAGCCAGGAGAGATCAATGCATGCTATTTTACTGAAAACCATCAGGTCCTATATCATAGTGCGGAAATCCTGGTGGGTGAAATGTTCCCGGATCGTGTTTTTCCTTCAAATGGTCGGACGGGCTCCTGGCACCGGGAACATGGAATCACCTTTCTGCTGCGGTGGATGGACTGGCGTGAGCGTTTCGGTTTCAGTGAATGGCTGACCAATTACTATGCGGAAGACATTCTGGCACTTTTGGGGCTGTTTTATTACGCACAGGATGAAACTATCCGCAAACGCAGTAAAAAGCTGATTGATACATTGCTTCTGGATATCGCATTAAACACCTTTGAAGGCCATTGGGCCGGTTGCCAGGGACGTGCTTATGCAGGGTATCTGGTTGAACCTTCGTTTGAGAGCATCAGCCCCATTTGCAAGCTATGCTGGGGAGAGGGTTCGATCGACGGCAACCTTGCAGACTGCGCGGTGATGATAGCGATTTACAACTATCAATGTCCACAAGCCATTCAGACAATTGGTGCGGATAAATCTGATGTGATGATAAACCGGCAAAGAATGAGCCTCGATGTCAGGGATGCCCAAAAATATGGCATTGATCCGTCCAATTTCGATAACATCATGTTTTTCTGGGGACAGCAAACCTATGATGCCAGAGAGGTCATTGAGAATTCTGCCAAAGTGATGCTGCCGTCAAACTGGATGAATGAACGCATCAATGCGTATCGGGAAAAATATGCGCTTCATGACAAAGCACAAATCCCCACGGACGATGATCCGGATTTTACAGCGATGACCCAGGTGGATCTGGTTACCTACAAAACGCCGGATTACATCCTCAGCTGTGCACAGGATTTCCGCAAAGGAAAACCCGGTTATCAGCAACAAATTTGGGGGGCTTTTCTGGGAGGCAGAGCAAGGGTGTTTACTAACCATATGGGGTCAGCGGAATATTATGACCGCCCTAACTTTTTAGCTGGAAACAGCTATATGCCAAAAGCATGCCAATACCAAAACATAATCATTTGTATTTACCGCATTCCGGCCGACCATACCCGGTATCTGGAGACCCATGCCTATTTCCCGCAGCATGAGTTTGACGAAGTTATTGAAAAGAATGAATGGATATTCGGACGCAGGAGAAATGCCTATATCGCGTTGAAATCAATGAATCCGGCATTCTGGAAGGCTTCTGACATGAACCTGTACAGAGCGGTTTATCGGGATGAGCAAATGGCGCAGGCATTTTTCCGGCAAGCAAAGCCTGTGATATACCATGCCAACGGGCACGCCAACGTATGGGTGACAGAAATGGGCAGCAAAGCACAAAACGGAAGCTTTGAAGCGTTTGTAGAAAGCTTTGATAAGGCTGATCTGTCCGGTGATTCCTTTCAATGCGTGTATCATTCGCCATTTAAGGGCAGGTTGGGTTTTGGGTGGCTTGAGCCATTGACAGTCAATGGCATTGAAATAGAACTTCATCAATATAAACGCTATGACAATCCTTACTATCAGGTGGAATTTGCACAGCCCTGGAGTATTGAGACATGAGCTCTTTAAAACTTTTTGAACATGACTTGATTTCAAAACTCACCTTAATAAATTAAGCACCTGGCTTGAGTTTTTATCAAATATGATAATTTTCCATCGGGTGCAAATGAATCATGACATACTCTTGTCATGTTTTAGATGCTATGATGAATATATACTATGAAATCAAGTGAGCGTTCATTTTAAAAGGAGGAACTGAAATGCATGAGGAAATTATTGCAAGGGCAGGGGAGATTATCGGGAAAAACACCGGGGAGTCTTCATATTGTGTTTTGGCATTGATAGATTTGGATGGTTATCCGACAGCTTCCACCATATCAGCATCCAAGGCAGGCGGAATCCGCTGGGTTACCTTCTGCACGGGGTTGGGCAGTGCAAGAACAAAACGAATCGACAAATGCAACCATGCCAGTGTTTGTTTCAATGGTCCGGATTACAATATCACTTTGGTTGGCACAATAGAAGTGATCACAGCCCCGGATGTTAAAAAAGAAATGTGGTACGGGGGGTTGAAGAGCCATTTCAGTGGCCCGGAAGACCCTAATTACTGTGTTCTGCGATTCAATACGCAACACTACAATCTGCTGGTAGACTGGAAAGAAGCCAGAGGGGTGCTGTAGATTTAAACTATGTAAAGGGATAATTCGAAACATAAGAGGTGAAAAACGATGATAGACACTTGTTGTGGGCTTTGCTGCACAACCTGCTCATTTAAGGAACCCTGCAACTGCGGTGGGTGCATAGCAACAAAAGGTCACCCTTTTCACGGGGAGTGCCCCATAGCCATATGTTGTTTCAGCAAAGGTCATACTCACTGTGGTGAATGCGAAGCTATTCCCTGTGATAAGCTGTTTACCTATTCCTTTCTGGATCCTGTTCATGGGGACAAGCCCCAGGGTGCAAGGGTGAAGGTGTGCAGAAAATGGGCTGCGGAAAGTGGAAAACAGGTATGGAGCAAGGTACTGTTAACTTCAGCAGGCTGGTTCAATATGGCCGGTGAAGTGAATACGAACATTCAGCAGAGGTTTCTTAAAATGTTGGATAAGCCCGCCAGTGAAGCGAAGGTTTTATTCATTCCCACGGCCGCGATCTGCGAGGAAGCAATTAAAATGGTGGGTAAATGCAGGGAAGAGCTTCTTCATTCAGGTATCCTGCCTGAAAACATGACGGTTTACAATATTGGCGAACCGATGACGATTGCCCAGGCCATGGAATACGATTGCATTTATTTCACCGGCGGAGATACCGGGCATCTGTTGCGGCGAATCAAAGAAACAGACTTTGAACGCATCATCAAGGCGATGGTTTATGCAAACAAAGTCTATGTGGGTGTCAGCGCGGGAAGCCTTATTGGTACCCCGAATATAGGTGAGCCATTCAATGAGGCTACATCAGGGCTGGCACTCATACACGCATACATATCGGTTCATAACCTTAAAGGCAGTTCTGCCAGAACCGATTTACCGCTGCCACATATCCCTTTAACCGACGATCAGGCGCTGGCGGTAAAGTGGGATGGATATGAAATTGTAGAGTAAATATGAGTGAAACGGAAGCGGTTCTTTTGTTCAGCAAAGGAACCGTTTCTTTATGTGTGAGGTGTTAAGTTGATAAAATCATTGTCACCCACCACCTGTTAACTGTTTCTTCTTATACGGAGTTTATTGAGTGTTCCAACGTGAACCGAAGTGCATTGCCAAACATGTTCCGTGATACAAGAGTTCCACATTTTTTGAGATATTAAGTAATACAGTAAGAAAGTCTATGCTCAGACATATTGCCCATATATTAGCATATAATAGAAGGATGGAGTGATACAATCAAACACCATGAACGCACACCCACTGAATGCAAATTTGGAGGAACCGGTATGCCGAATGGAAAAGCAAGACATATGTTTCCGGGGGGAAATACATCCAAAGGTTTTTTTAGTTATTATGATAACGTGCTTCCACAGGAGAATGCAAAAAGAATCTTTATCCTGAAGGGAGGCCCTGGTGTCGGGAAATCCACATTCATGCGAAAAATTGCCGAGGGAATGTATGAGAAGGGCTTTAATATTGAATACATGCATTGCTCCAGTGATCCCAACAGCCTGGATGGAGTGGTGTTCCCCGAACTCCAGGTCGCAATGCTCGACGGAACCGCACCGCATACTGTAGACCCGAAAAACCCCGGTGCTGTGGATGAGATCATTAATCTGGGACAATTCTGGCGCGAGGAGGGCATTACCGCAAACAGAGAAAAAATCCTCGGTATTAATCAGGAGATTGGCAGATACTTCGCAAGAGCTTACCGATATATCCAGGCGGCATACAGTGTTTACAGAGATAATGAAGCTATTTATTACCTGGCAATGGATCATGGAAAAGCGAATAGAATCATTGCCAATACAGTTGATAAACTGTTCGAGGGCATTGATGTTTCAGAAATTGTAGGCAAACAACGTCACCTTTTTGCCTCGGCTATTACGCCGCTAGGGCTTGTGAACTTTCTCCCGTCATTGCTGACAACTGAAGAGGTGATCGCTGTCGACGGAAATCCCGGCACAGGAACCGAAAGGTTGCTTGAAAGGGTAAGAGCAGCAGCGGTTGAAAGAGGGATATACACTGAGTCGTATTATTGTGCGCTAAACCCGCAAAAGCTGGAGCACCTAGTCATTCCGGGGCTGGATGTATCCTTCACAACCAGAAATTCCAGCCACGACAGTGAACAAAAGCCCACCAAAGAAATGAACTTGAATGATTTCGTTGATGATGCTGTGCTGGAGAAATACCATCAGGAAATCAGCTTTAATCAGGAGGAATACAATAAACTTCTGGAAAGAGCCATCAAAACGATCCAAAACGCCAAAAGGCTTCATGATGATCTGGAAAGCTATTACATCCCTCATATGAACTTCGGCGAAGTGCAAAAATGCCAGGAAACCATACTCGCAAGGCTTCTCCAATAGGTCTTTAATAAAATGATAAATATAGGACTTATCCCTTGATGCAAAATCGACGCGATGAGCTGAAGAAGCATTATTAGAACATACTTTGGAACAGCCCCGGGGATTGAGACTTTTATAGGCATTTTTACCTTGAGCTTTGGTTGGGTGGTGGTGGCATGAACAGTAACTGTACCTAAGCCCATCGCAACGATTTTTACACCTTAGAGTATGCAGCTTTGCTGCGATATGGTATAATGTTGTCAGAAAATACTAAAGACTGGAAGCTTGGTGATTGGTTTGACGAATTATGGATTCGTGCGTGTTGGTTCGGCTGTTCCTGAAATGAAGGTTGCCGATTGCAGCTTTAATACGGAGAAAATTCTGGAGCTGATGGAAAAGGCGGCGCAGCAGAAGGTTTATATCACCGTCTTTCCCGAGCTTTGCATCACTGGGTACACCTGCGGGGACCTTTTTGGTCAGCACCTGCTTTTAAGTGCCGCTTTGGATGCTCTGGGAAGATTAAAGCAGGCCTGTTCAAAGTGGAACAATGTATTTCTGGTTGGTCTGCCGCTGATGATTGACCAGCAGCTTTACAACTGTGGTCTTGTATTGCAGCAGGGACATATTCTGGGAGTTGTACCCAAACGATATATCCCGAATTATAATGAGTTTTACGAAAAAAGATGGTTCCGTGAGGGCAGAGACCTGGATACCGATTCAATCAGGTTGTTCGGTCAGGATATCCCTTGCGGCATTGATTTGATCTTTCATGATAACAACACGCCCGGGGTAAACTTTGCCATCGAAATGTGCGAAGATATGTGGATGCCTGTTCCACCATCAAGCATTCATGCTTTGAATGGCGCGGTGATCCTGTGCAATCTTTCCGCCAGCAATGAGATCGTCGGGAAACATGAATACCGCGAAATGCTTGTAAAGTGCCAATCGGGAAGGTGTATTGCAGGGTATGTCTATACATCGGCAGGTGTCGGCGAATCGTCAACAGATCTTGTTTTCAGTGGTCACGGTATCATTGCCGAATATGGCTCAGTTCTTGGTCAAACCAAGCGTTTTCAGAAGGATTCACAGTTGCTCACCGCAGATATTGATGTGTGCAGGCTTGCCCGGGAAAGATTTAATGCTGCTTCCTTCACCCAGACAGATCCGCCGCGTAAAAGCAGGAAGGTTCAGCTTTTGGAAGCCCCACCCCAGCCGGATGAACTGAACAGAAATATTGATCCGCATCCTTTTGTGCCCTCAGATCCGGCAACCCGGGATGAAAGATGCCAGGAAGTGTTCAATATCCAGGCCGCCGGCCTTGAGAAGAGATATCTTCATACCAAGCTTCAAAAAGCAGTGCTGGGTATATCGGGCGGGCTTGACTCGGCGCTTGCCCTGTTGGTTACCGTAAAGGCCTTTGACAGCCTGGGTATTCCCAGAAAGAACATCATTGCAGTTACAATGCCTGGTTTTGGAACGACAAACCAATCCTATCATATTGCCCTGGAACTGATGCAGTCCATGGGTGTTGAAATCAGGGAAATCAACATTAAAGATGCCTGCCTCCAGCACTTTAAAGATATAGGGCATGATCCGGCCATTCATGATGTCACCTATGAGAATGTGCAAGCCAGGGAACGCACGCAGATTCTAATGGATATTGCAAACAAAGAGGGTGCGCTGGTCATCGGAACCGGTGATCTGTCCGAGCTGGCATTGGGATGGTGTACCTATAATGGCGACCATATGTCGATGTACTCGGTGAACTGCAGCGTGCCGAAGACTCTGGTAAAATCCATCGTGAAGTGGGCGGCAGATCATATTTTGGAAAGTGAAGCAGCAGATCTGTTATACCGTGTCATTGAGATGCCTATTAGCCCTGAATTACTGCCTCCCGGCAACAATGGCCAGATAGAGCAGAAAACCGAAGATGTCATCGGCCCCTATGAGCTTCATGACTTTTTCCTGTATCATATGATCCGGTACGGAGCAGATCCGCTTAAAATTATATACCTGGCAAAGCATGCCTTCATTGATAAATACGATGAAGAAACGATCAAAAAATGGCTGAAGGTGTTTTACCGCCGGTTCTTCTCGCAGCAGTTCAAGCGCTCCTGCCTGCCCGATGGGCCGAAGGTGGGAACCATCAGCCTCTCACCGCGGGGGGACTGGCGCATGCCCAGCGATGCCAGTGCAAGGGTCTGGCTGGAGGAGCTGGAGTAAATCACAATTCTCGCATGTCAATAAAAAAGATTTCACTGTTGAAACTCATTCTTTTGAATAAAAATGCATCTTGCCAAAGGAAAATCATCGCATTTCATGAATAAAGCAATAATGTTTTTATTCATGAGATGCGATGATTCTTGAGTTAACGCGGTAAAATTGTTTTCGATTTTTTGTTCAAATGGTGTTGACATATAAAGTACTATATAGTACAATACCATATAGGGAGGTGAGATTTTGAATTTTGAAACGAATGGTGGCTTTTTAATCTCGCAGATCAAGCAGGTCAGCGGCAGGATATTTGAAAAGCTGCTTTCCAATGCCGGTGTAGATGCCTTTAACGGGGCGCAGGGACGAATACTCTATGTTTTATGGCAACAGGACAACATCCCGATTATTGAGCTTTCAAAGAAAACCGGGCTCGCGAAGACAACCTTAACAAGCATGCTTGACCGGATGGAAAGAGCCGGATTGGTTTCCCGGTTCTTTGACAAAACCGATCGCAGGCAGATTCGCATTGTGCTTACCGAGCAGGCGCATACACTCAGCGACGAATATGACAGGGTATCTCAAGCCATGAACCAAATTTATTATAATGGTTTCTCTGAAGATGAGATCCTCGTCTTTGAGAACACGCTTCGGCGT
>CAYVFB010000038.1:0-28006 GCA_964450305.1 uncultured Ruminiclostridium sp. | reverse complement strand
CTAGTAACATATGAACTGATGAATGGGGGTTATGAACCGTAACTTGAAAAGCTCAAGTCTTTTTCGTTCAGATATGCGACATAGCAAAGGAAGCCGGGTGGCTTCCTTTTATAATCGCTTCCTTATATAACGGAGCATCATTCACCGGCTGGTTTATTGTTCCATGTGCTTGCCTAAAAATGTCGCCGCGGATTGCGCAAGCTTTGCCTCCACGTCACCCATTTGTGTTTTGGGATCCGTTGATAAAAACATAATTGCACCAATGGGATCGCCTTCAGAGATAATTGGTGTGATGATCTGCGAAGAATATTTTTCGTTGCTGTCATCATTGAGAATGGTTATTTTCGTAGCATCCGCAGTGGGTGCTACAAAAGTATTCTTGGATTCCATGATTTTTTCAAGTTCATTGCTCAGCTGCTTTTCGAGAAATTCCTTTTTCGATGCGCCGGATACTGCAATAATGGAGTCCCGGTCTGCCACACATATGATATGACCGCTGGTATTGTGCAGGGATTCGGCGTATTCTGTGGCGAAATCTCCCAATTCACCAATGGGTGAATATTTTTTCAGGATAACCTCGCCTTCACGGTCGGTAAATATTTCTAATGGATCTCCTTCCCGAATACGCAGTGTTCGTCTGATTTCCTTTGGAATGACCACACGTCCCAAATCGTCAATTCGTCTTACGATGCCTGTCGCTTTCAAGGTCAACTGCCTCCTTTCAACCTGAAGAAATCTTTCCTTCTTATTATGAATTGTTCCTGTTGTTTTTATGCAAACATACCAATATATCGACGCAGTAATGGGTTATGGAATTGAAGGCTTCTTGTGACATATCAGCTGTCCCTGGTTTTATTATCAGACTATCCCATTCACACCGGTATTTCTGCCTTTTTTGATGCATAATAAATGTATTATTTCCTTTGAATGCACATTGTACAACATTCGCCAACGTAGCCGTATGGTATGTTTTGGCAATATATTTTTATTGACAAAAAAATGGGCTTATGATATTTTTAGGGGTAAGAATTGGCTGATATACTTCGTTTCCGTTATAGGGAATAAAGTTTATCAGCATGGCTTATTATCAATACGGAGAGACCTCGTTTTTTTGGAAACCTTGACAGAGATCAGGTGCCATGGCTGGAAGCATCGGTTTAGGGAGTAGTCAAACGAGCAACACTCTTCTGTGAAGTTTCATCATTGAATGAAGTGGGCGCATTCGCGCCAATGTGGGTGGCACCGCGGGAGTTATCTCGTCCCTCAAAAGCAGGATTGTTTTTGAGGTTTTTTTATTGAAACAAACCAGGTTCCCGGGTCCCATCCCAAGGCCTTCTATTGCCATGATGGGATGGGTTCGCTGCAAGAGGAGGGGTATCATGAATCCATACAGAACACACCATTGTGAAGAATTACGCAAAGAGCATGTCGGTCAGCAGGTTAAGCTGGCTGGTTGGGTAGATACCATACGCGATCATGGGGGTGTAACATTCATCCACCTGAGAGATCATTATGGCATTACACAGATTGTAATCAACGATGAAGCCTTCATGGCAGGGGTCTGCCGGGAGTGCGTCATCTGTGTTGAGGGCCGTGTGTGTGACAGAGGCAGTGACACAATCAATCCAAAGCTTTCCACCGGTGAGGTTGAACTAAAGGTCGACAATCTGACGATTCTGGGGAAATCCGTTTCACAGTTGCCTTTCGATGTGCAGGAATCCATCCAGACCCGTGAGGATGTCCGCCTGAAATATCGGTTTTTGGATTTACGAAACCCTGTTGTACACAAGAATATCGTCCAGAGGTCGGCTATTACACGTTTTATTCGTGCACAAATGGAAGAGCTCGGTTTTCTGGAGATTCAAACACCCATTTTAACCTCATCTTCGCCTGAGGGAGCAAGAGATTATCTTGTACCCAGCAGAAAGCATCATGGTATGTTCTATGCCCTGCCACAAGCGCCGCAGATATTCAAGCAGCTGCTGATGGTATCCGGCTTTGATAGGTATTTCCAAATTGCTCCCTGTTTCCGCGATGAAGATTCACGGGCCGATCGTTCACCGGGAGAGTTTTATCAGGTGGACTTTGAAATGGCTTTTGCCACCCAGGAGGATGTGTTTGCAGTAGCCGAAAAGGTAATGTGCAGTACGTTTTCCACCTTTTCCGATAAAGAAATCAGCCCTGCGCCATTCACACGCATTCCCTATGCAGAAAGTATGCTGAAATATGGCACAGACAAGCCGGATCTGCGCAACCCTCTGGTGATTGAAGACCTTACCGATTTCTTTGCCGATGTGGATTTTGCACCCTTCAGGAAAAAGCCTGTTCGGGGAATTGTTGCGCCGAACTGCGCCAATTCTTCCAAGTCCTTCTTCGAGAAAATGCTGGCCTTTGCCACCGAGGAAGTTGGAATGAAGGGGTTGGGCTACATTTCAGTGCTTGACAACATGGCACTGAAGGGCCCCATCGTGAAATTCCTTACCCCGGAAAAGCAACAGGCTTTGATTACAATGCTGGCTCTAAAGGAAAACGACACACTGTTCTTTATATGCGATGCCCCCAAACTGGTGAATAAGTTAGCCGGGCAGATTCGCACAGAGCTGGGCAAACGCCTTAATTTGACCGACATGAACAAGTATGCGTTCTGCTTTATTACCGATTTCCCGATGTATGCTGAGAACGAGGAAACCGGAGCCATCGAGTTTACGCATAACCCATTCTCAATGCCCCAGGGTGAAATGGAAGCCCTTGAGACAATGAACCCATTAGATATAAAGGCATATCAATATGATATTGTCTGCAATGGCGTCGAGCTTTCCTCCGGTGCTGTTCGGAACCATCGCCCCGATGTAATGGTGAAGGCATTTGAAATAGCGGGATATACGAAACAGGATGTTCAAACTAAGTTTCCGGCATTGTTTAATGCGTTCCATTACGGCGCGCCGCCTCATGCCGGCATGGCGCCTGGGCTGGACCGTATCGTCATGCTCCTTACCGAGCAGACGAGCATCCGTGAAGTGGTTGCATTCCCCATGAACGCCAACGCGCAGGATCTCTTGCTGGGCGCACCTGGCCCGGTCACTGAAATGCAGCTGCGTGAAGCACATATCAAAATCAGATAGGGAGGGTGAATGATGCGTATTGAAGATTATACAGAAATGGCAAAAATCTCGTTATCCGATTCTGAAAAAGCCGAAATTTCAACACGAGTAAGCAAGCTGATTAACAGTTTCAGCGCGTTGGATAGCATCGATACAGAAGGTGTAGACATACAGGTTACTGTATTGCCCGTTAAAAATGTATTTCGTGAGGATACCGTGGTGAAATCCGTATCCCGGGAAACCCTTTTGTCTAACGCCCCAGAGCAATATAACGGCTATTTTCAGGTGCCGAAAACAATAGATTAATGTCGGAGAGGATGAGAACAGTGAGCTGTTTTATAAGTGATTATGGTATAACAGGCCCGAACACCGTTGCCCTGGAAGACAGCATCATGCTGAAGGAGCAATTGGTTACGGCGGGTTCAAAAATGCTGGAAGGTTTTATATCTCCTTTCAGTGCTACGGTCGCCGACAGACTGGTGGATAACCAATATCTCATCGCCGGGAAAACAACGATGGATGAATTTGGCATCCCCTCCATGACTACCGGGCAATTCGAAATTCCAGGAGCGGTTCAAGCTGTCGCAGACAGCATGGCAGGGTATGCACTGTGTAACGATGTCTTTGGCCGGTATCGCAGGCAGGCAGCTGAAAACGGTTGTTGCTACATTCATCCGACCTATGGAACAGTGTCAAGGTTTGGGCTCATTCCAATGGTGTCGTCCATGGATCAAATTGGTGTGGTTTGTAAAAACCTGTCCAAAGGGTTTACACTTCTGTCCCATATTGCCGGCAA
The DNA here is from genome assembly GCA_964450305.1 of uncultured Ruminiclostridium sp. Classification (GTDB taxonomy): domain Bacteria; phylum Bacillota; class Clostridia; order DSM-8532; family DSM-8532; genus JAAYJG01. Next base: position 24,109 of record CAYVFB010000038.1, on the reverse strand, counting down.
AGACCCAAAGGATGGGGCAATGTTCCCGGAAGAGCATTATTCCTATGCTAGCGCGCATCAGGATATTCGGGTAGGTATTCCCGGATCCGTTATCCAAAAAGCTGATTCATCCGACAGGAAAGCGATTGAAAGCTTCACCGCAAAATTTCAGACAGTCGACATAATGCTTGAGTATTTTGATAATTACAAGCAAGTGATGTATATCTTAAGCTGCGCTGAAGTCAGCAACAACATCAACCGATACGATGGAATAAAGTTTGGTTATCGTACCCCTTCTTTTAAAGGTATCAATGATCTTTACGTAAAGACGCGCTCAGAGGGTTTCGGTATCGATGCAAAATTAACTGCTATTATGGGAGCAATGGTGTTATCGCAGGATCAATATGTTCCTTTTTATGAAAAAGCCATGAAGGTTCGCCGCCTCATCATCGAATCGCTGGTTTTTGATAAATATGATGTCATTGTCCTGCCATGTAAAATCAGTGAAGATCCGTATGAAAACCTTTCTTTATACGCATTGCCCACTTTAGCGGGCTTGCCTTCTGTTTCGTTCGCGGTTAACGGCTGCGGCATTCAGCTTATCGCAAATGTGAAAAGAGAGGATTTACTATTATCGGCATGGGAGGTATGTAAGGCATGAAGTATGAAACCGTAATGGGCCTGGAAGTGCATGTGGAGCTGGCTACCGAAACAAAGCTGTTCTGTGCCTGCTCTGCGAAATTCGGTGCCGATGCCAACGAAAACGTATGCCCTGCCTGCGCAGGCATGCCTGGTATGCCTGCTGTTACAAACAAGCGAGCTGTTGAGTTGGGTATTGCCGCCGCTTTGGTTACAAACAGCGAAATTGCCAAGGTTATGACCTTTGATAAAAAAAATTATTTTTATCCTGATTTACCTACCGGTTATCAGATCACTCAGTTTTTCGCGCCCATCTGTCGTAATGGCTGGGTAGAGATAGAGACCTCCGAGGGTAAGCGGAAAATCACGCTAAAGCAGATACACATTGAAGAAGACGCAGGAAAACTGGTACATGACAATCGAATCGGAGCGTCCCTGGTCGATTTTAACCGTACATCGGTGCCCCTGGTTGAAATTGTCAGCAACCCTGATTTTCATACCGCCGAAGAGGTGATCGCTTATCTGGAAAAGCTGCGCCTGCTTTTAAGCTTTGCCGGTGTTTCCGACTGCAAAATGCAGGAAGGCTCCATGCGCTGCGATGTGAATATATCTGTTCGCGAAAAGGGAACGACAAAGCTGGGGACACGCACTGAAATAAAAAACCTGAATTCACTGAAGGCCATTGCTTCGGCGATCGCTTTTGAATCGCAACGGCATATCAACGCATTGGAAACCGGAAGCGAAGTTTTGGTTCAGGAAACCCGGCGTTGGGATGACAACATCGGAGAAACCTTCTCCATGCGTGAAAAGGAAACTGCCGCTGACTACCGTTATTTCCCCAACCCCGAGTTAATGCCGATTGAGATCGGTGACGACTGGATAGACGCTGTCCGCGCCAGCCTGCCCGAACCTGCGCAGGACAAATATACGCGAATGACACAGCAGTTGGGGCTGTCTGAATATGACAGCAGGATCATTTGCGGAAGCAAAAACCTTGCCGACATTTTTGACGGTACGATGAAATATTTCAACAACCCAAAAGAGGTGGTGAACTGGATTATCGTCGAGCTGCTGAGCATCGCCAAGGGCGACAACAAAGGCGAGGATGATGTGAAGATCGATTGCCGGAAGTTTGCGAAGATCATGGCGCTGGTTGACAACAAAACAATTAACCGCACTGTGGCGAAAAAACTGCTTTTACTGGTTTGGAAGGATGGTATTGACCCGGAACAGTATGTCCGGGAAAACCAGTTGGGCATGGTCAGCGACACAAGCCTGATTGATAAGGCCATACAGGAGGTTCTCTCCGAGCAGGCCGAGTCTGTGAATCTGTATAAAAGCGGAAACCCAAAGCCATTCAATTTCCTTGTCGGGCAAGTGATGAGAAAGCTTGCGGGAAAAGCAGATCCTAAAATGGTAAACAACTTACTGACAAAACATCTGGAGCAATAATCGAAGGGTGGTTCTTTGATAATGATTCGGGAGTTTCTGCAGTAAAATCAAGTGATAGAAAACTAAAAGTAAATTCAGTAAATAACGAATACCCCCATTTCTACAAGTGGGGGTTCTTTCTTAATTTTCGGGAAAACTTTCCCGGGTGATGCGGTTCAACACTTTTTCGTTTTTGATCAGATTGAACTGGGGATCCTTGTTCCATTCCTGAACCTGCTGATAATAAATATCATTCATTTTTTGTGCCTGAATCGTGCTTTTTATCATCTCTTTTTTGTCTTCCAGGCCCTTTTTATCCTCCAGCCTGACAATATGATAACCATACTGGCTTTCAATTAGTTCCAGATCTCCAACTGCCGAGTCAAATGCCCAGTCGCCGAACACATCCGCATATTCCAACCCGGCTCCCAATTCGATGTAGGTTAACGAGTACAGGCCTCCGTTATCTTTCGTGGAAATATCTTCGGAATAATCCCGGATAAGTGTCGTCATGTTCTCGCCCTGTTCGATGCGCTGGTGCAGGCTATCTGCAAGCTGCTTTTTTTCCTGCCTTTGGGTTGCTGTGATTCCTTCCTGCCGCGTGGATATGAACAGGTGGCTGACCGTAACGGTATCAATGGTTTCACGGTTCTTATGATAATAGGCATTGATTTCCTCATCAGTTACTGGGACGGCATCACGATTTTTTTGCATGTAATCATAGGCGTAGCGGTTCACAAGCTCGGATTTAAGCATCATATCCCTGAATTGTGCCAATGTGAGGCCTAAGTCATTCCTGACGTATTGAATATTATCATCGGTTTGAAGGGATTTGTTCAGGTACTCCAGAAGCTCTTTCTTGTCCTTGCCGGACAGCTTGAATTTGTCCTGAGCGGCCTTGATAAGTTGTACCTTGAATTCCTTGGCATTTTCCAATGCCTGATTCATGACGATGAGCTTTGGATCCTCCCCCTCCACGGGCGTATTCCAAAGCTCCCTGATTTTTTGTTCATCTGAAAGGCCTGCTTCGGATTCAGTGGTGATTTTCTGGGCGCGAAGAAAAAACATATATTCATGCTTCTTAATTTTCCAGGTTCCAACCCTGGCCACAGAGCTCTGTGATTCCCAAATAAACAAGCCTGCACCTGCTATTATCAGGACAGCAAGCACTAATCCAAGGATTCTCTTCATTCTTTATCCACCTTTAAGGCACTACACCGCCTTTAGGTAAATTATAATCAATTATTGCTGGGTCTGCAATTTCTGAACGCGCTGTAATAGAATTTTAACATTTTCCAGAGCCTCTTTCGGGCTTAACCCCTTCACTTTATAGGACAGATACGGTGCTTTCCCGGCTGAAAACAGCAGTTTCCCCTTCTCCTGGGCCACCAGGCTTGAAAGGGCTGACAAAGGAAGGGTCACCTTGTCCCTGAAATACAGCAGGACCATGTCATCCTTTTGCTTAACCATCTGAAAACCGCAGAAACCCGCCATTTTTTTCACCAACGCAACCTCGATCAGGTTCGCGGCAGGCTCGGGAATATTTCCATAACGGTCAATCAGCTCATCATAAACGTCACTTGCATCCTCGGCGCTGTCAACGGCAGCAATGGTCTTATACATATCCAGTCTGGCCTTTTCATCGGGGATATATCCAGCATCCAGAAAAGCATCCAGCTTGAATTCTATAAACACTTCCCCCGCTTCAGCCTTTACCGGCTGACCCTTTAACTCCCTGACGGTTTCATCGAGAAGCCTCACATAGGTGTCATAACCCACAGACTCCATATGCCCGTGCTGTTCGGGGCCCAGCAGGTTACCCGCGCCCCGGATCTGCAGATCCCGCATCGCTATTTTAAACCCTGAACCAAATTCGGTAAACTCACGAATGGCCTTCAGCCTTTTCTCCGCAACCTCATTCAAAACCTTATCCCGGCGGTAGGTTAAATAGGCGTATGCCAAACGGTTGGAACGTCCAACCCTTCCGCGCAGCTGGTAAAGCTGGGCAAGGCCAAGCCTGTCTGCATCCTCCACAATGATTGTGTTCACATTGGGCATGTCAATGCCCGACTCGATAATCGTGGTACAAACCAGTACATCAAACTCTCTGTTGATAAAAGACAGAATTACCTTCTCGAGCTGGCGCTCGCTCATCTGGCCATGGGCGTACCCTATCCTGGCCTGCGGCAGCAGCTCTTGCAGCCGCGAGGCTCTTGCCTGAATGCCCTTGACACGGTTAAAAAGGTAGAAAACCTGACCCTCTCTGGCCAGCTCCCTTGTGATTGCATCTTCAATGATGTCCTCCCTGTATTCAAGAACATAGGTTTGAACAGGATACCGGTGTTCGGGTGGTTCCTCAATGGTTGAGATATCGCGGATACCGGTGAGCGACATGTGCAGGGTTCTTGGGATGGGGGTTGCGGACAGTGTTAAAATGTCCACCTTCGGATACAGGCTTTTGATCTTCTCCTTATGTTCAACACCAAACCGCTGCTCTTCATCGATGACCAAAAGGCCCAAATCCTTAAACCGGATTTCCTGGTTGAAAAGCTTATGGGTACCCACCACCACGTCTATTTTGCCGGACTTTAAGTCCCGGATGATTTTCTTTTGCTCACTGTCGGTTCTGAACCGGCTTAGCATGTCCACGGTCACCGGAAAAGACCCGAATCGCTTTTTAAAGTTTTCAAAGTGCTGGGAAGCCAGAACCGTGGTCGGCACCAGAAAAGCCGATTGCTTGCCGTCCATGGCTGCCTTGAAAACAGCCCTCAGGGCCACCTCTGTCTTTCCATATCCCACATCGCCGCAAAGAAGCCTATCCATAATCTGTTTGGATTCCATATCCTGCTTGATCTCTTCCGTGCAGCGCAGCTGATCCCTTGTTTCCTCATACGGGAAATATTCCTCAAACTGATTTTGCCAGACCGTGTCCGGTGAAAAAGCAAACCCCTCCCTGGCAGACCGTTCGGCTTCAAGTCGGATTAGCCCCATGGCCAGGTCTTTCAGGGCATCTTTTACCCGTTTCTTTTCCCTGGTCCACTCGGTTCCGCCCATTTTGTTCAGCTTTGGGCTTTTTCCCTCAGCGCCGATGTATTTCTGGATCAGATCCATTTGGGTGGTGGGAATATACAAAAGGCCTCCGTCACGATACTCCACCTTCAGGTATTCCCGTTTAACGCCTTCCACCATCAGGGACTCGATGCCGATATACAGCCCGATACCATGGGTTTGGTGCACCACATGGTCCCCCGCCTGCAAATCGGTAAAAACATCGATCTTTCGTCCGCCCTTGAACTGCTGGCTGCTTTTTGCCCGTTTCCCGCCAACAAGATCATTTTCACAAACCACAGCCCACTTAATTTCAGGGTAAATGAAACCATTCTCCAGCTGACCCCGGGCAATCACCGCGCAGGGGACATCGGTATCAGGGTAGTCTGCGAACACACGGATGTCATCGTCGGAAAATACCCTGTAAAGCCCTTCTGCCCGTTGGTCGGACACGGCAAGCACCGTCACGAGATACCCCTGATCGATCCAGGAACGGATATCCTTTTTCAAATCCTCCAGATGCCCCTGGTAGGGATCAATATTCTTCCCCTGCAGCGCATACTGTGCGGCTGTTTGAGTCAATGCCCTGCTTTCATCCAGACTGTTCAGGTAAACCACCTGATGTTCGGCAAGGTGTTCAGGCAAATCGTCCGGATTGGAGTACATGGCATACGAGCCTGCCAATAGCATCCCTTTTTCGGTGAGGATTTCACATTGACGGTAGTGTTCTTCAACCACATTGGAAAGACGCTGGGTTAAGCGGTTCACATCCTCCAGAAGGATTAATGTGTTTGGGCCGGAATATTGAAATATGGAGGCGGGTTGCCGGTAGAAATAGGGGATAAACTTGTCTATCCCGGCGAAATGAGCAGCATTTCTCAGGTTTTCAATGTACAGATCAAAATTCTTGTGGAAGGTTTCAGCCAAATCCCTGTCTTTTAGCTTGGGCAGAAAAGCCAACAGCTCTCTTTGTACCTTGTCGGCGACCTCCAGGGCCTGTGCTTTTTGCAGAATGAATTCCTGTGCCGGGAGGATTGTCACCGTATCCAGCTTTTCGAAGGATCGCTGATTATCGGGATCAAAAATGCGGATGGTATCGATTTCCACATCGAACAATTCAATGCGAACCGGTTTTTCCAGCTGTATCGGGAAAACATCCAGAATACCCCCCCTTACGGCGAATTGCCCGGGGCCTTCCACCTGTTCTTCCCGTTCGTAACCCATTTGAACCAGGTGCCGGACAGCCTGCTCCATTTGAAGCAGTTCCCCCGCCGTAAACACCAGCCTGTGCAATGGAAACTCTACGGCCGGCATGAAGCTGTCCAGCAGTGATTCGCAGGATAGCACCAGCACAGAGTAGTTTCCCGTCAATAGCCTGTCGAGGGCTTCGATGCGTGCGAATGCCTGCTCGTGACTTTTGGCCTCAACATCATACAGCATTTTTTCCCTGAAGGGAAAATAGAACACACCTTCACCGAACAAGCTTTGCAGGTTTCGGAAGGCTTTGCGGGCCTGTAAATCGTTGGCGGCCACATAAAGTGCCTTTTTACCGGAATTGCTGACAAGGGAATGAACCAGATGATGTCTTTGGGTATCCGCCAGGCCATTCACGGCGATAGAGTAACCTTTTCCGACATCGGACTGTATCTTTTGCATCTGTTCCCAATTTTTCCACCGAAGATGATTCATGATTTTCTCCAGATGTTCACATTCGTTTATTCATAACATGATTCCGTTGTTGTTTGTAAATTATCCATAAAGCTGAGGTGTCTGCAGTTCTGTATTTTTCAAGCCCCTGCAGGAGGGTTTTTTTTGGTTTCATTGAATTTGCCCATGGCTGTTTCGATCCCTGATACCAACAGGACGCCAACCGCTTCAGCTACCTTTTCAACTGCTTCGTTCATCGCTTTTTGCTCACTTTGATCCAGCCTGCCAAGCACATAATCCGCCAGGTCAAACCGGGGATCAGGCTTGCCAATACCAATACGGATGCGTGGAAACTCTTCAGTGCCCAAATGGTACAGGATGGAACGCATACCATTATGGGTGCCCGCGCTGCCCCGGGTGCGAATACGGATGGCTCCGGGTTCCAGGTCGATATCATCAAATACGACAACAAGCTTATTAGGCTCAAGCTTGTAAAAATCCATAATGGCACGAACAGCCTCACCGCTGTTGTTCATATAGGTCTGGGGCTTGACCAGGAGAACCTTTTCACCCTGAATCATCCCTTCGCCCAAAATGGATCTGAACTTTTCCCTCGTCATAGGAATGCGATAGAGGGCAGCCAAATAGTCGATTGCTTCAAACCCTGCATTATGCCGTGTTCTTTCATATTCCCTGCCGAAGTTCCCCAGTCCGACCAATACAAACATGTTATTCCTCCTGGTTTTATCACCTTCTCAGTATATACAGAAAAAGCCTGCTTCATCAAGCAGACTTTTCATTCCCCGGCTGCATATTATAAAAGCGGGGTTATTTGTGAAGCCTGCAGACTTTGCATCACCGATTGCTCCGTCAGGCTGGCCATCGCTTATAGTTGCGTAAACAATGTGGAAATGGATATATCTCCATAAATTCTTTCTATCGCTTCCGCAAAAACCTCTGCCACCGAAAGCACCGTGATCTTGTCAAGCTTCTTTTCCCTTGTAATGGGAATTGTATTCAATGTAACCAGCTCGCGAATGGGAGAGTTTTTGATCCTTTCAATGGCCGGGCCGGATAGAACCCCATGGGTACAGCAGGCATAAACCTCTTTCGCGCCGATATCCATCAGTGCGTTGGCCGCGTTGACCACCGTTCCGGCGGTATCGATCAAATCATCTACCAATAAACATCTTTTATCGCGGACATCCCCAATTATATTCATTACTTCGCAGACATTCGCCTTTGGACGGCGCTTATCAATAATGGCCAGCGGCACATCCAGCTTTTCTGCAAATTTTCTGCAGCGCGAAACACTGCCCACATCCGGAGAAACCGCAACTATGTCTTCCAGCCCCTCGAACTTGTCCAGAATATACTGTGCAATCAGCTGTGTTCCAAACAGCTGATCCACAGGAATATCAAAAAAGCCCTGCAGCTGTGTTGCATGCAAATCCATGGTCAGGACCCTGTCAGCACCGGCGGTTGTAATCAGATTGGCCACCAGCTTTGCAGAGATAGGATCTCTCGCCTTTGCCTTTCTGTCCTGCCGGGCATATCCGAAATAAGGGATCACCGCAGTAATTCTGCCGGCGGATGCCCTTCTGAGCGCGTCTGTAAGGATTAAAAGTTCCATCAGGTTATCATTTACCGGTGTGCAGGTGGATTGAATGATAAATGTATCCGATCCGCGGACAACCTCGTTGATGGTAATGGCGATTTCACCATCACTAAAACGGCCAACCGTGGAAGCACCCAATGGCAAACCGATCTTTGCGGCAATCTCCTCTGCCAGGCTTCTGTTGGAATTCCCCGCGAATATTTTTATGTCCTTTCCATGCAAGTTCATGATCGTATAACCTCCATACAAATCCTACACAATAAACATCAGCCTTAAACATTCTCTCATGTTTCGATTTGTTTTTCAACAGACAAATTCAATGAAAATGTTTCATCTTCGGAGCGGCATTTTGAGGTTATTGCCTTTAGAAGCGCTGATTTTACTACTTTTCATCCAATATGTCAAAACCCGGGAAAGCAAAGCTTTCTACTGGGACCGTGTATACATTGTACAGCGTACGCTCCTTCACGAATGAAATCGCATGCAAAAAAGGCACAACCAGATTGTGCCTCATCAGATAAAACCGAAAAAGAACATATAAAAAAAAATGAAGGCACGTCAACAAGTGTGAGTGCCTGCGAGTTTTATGGATCATTCATCTTCTGTAATAGAGCCTGCCGTGACACCTGTTTCTTCTTCTACCAGCATGGTCTGGTACCTTTCAAGAATAGAAGACTGAATACTGGAACGAGCATCAGAGTGAATTGGGTGTGCAATATCCCTGAATTCACCGCTGGGTGTTTTTCTGCTTGGCATCGCAATGAAAAGCCCACTTTGACTTTCAATGATTTTAATGTCGTGAACTACGAATTCATTGTCGAATGTCACTGAAACGACAGCTTTCATTTTTCCTTCAGATTCAATCCTCCTGATGCGGATGTCTGTAATCTCCATTCTCTGTACCACCTTCCGTATCCTAATGTTGTTATTGAGTGCTGGATAATTTGCATCATGTTTGCAACATCGTATCCAGATTTTCCGTTATAGGGTATTATTCGCCACAAATTTAAAAAATCCTTCTTTATTTATTAATTTAATTACATTTTTTTCACAGCTTAAGCTTTTCATTGCATATAAAACCACGAGAGTGAAAAATTATTGCCCTGATGCATATAATAAATATGGATTAAAGTTACTATTCAGAGGCAAGCACGCACAGCCTTCTGAACGCAGTGAAGGATCTGCTCATTAGTCCTGTCAGGGTTCTTCGCTAAGCTCAGATAATATCGCTGCACTCATGAAAAACGTATACCTGTGAATAATAATGGATAAAATCCATTCCGGGACAGAAGGCATACGGAGCTTCTTGTTTAGGCCGGAGATGTATTGTATAATTGGCATGGATGACTTTTCTGAACAAAGATGGACTCCCCGCATGAAATGGGGTGTTAAAATATACCTTTGGGGTTATGATAAAGGTATGAGATAACCTCATTAACTTGAATTCAGAGGTGTGGCTATGAGCATTCTTTTAAAAAACCTGGCCGGGTCCACGGTTCACATGGTCGGGATAGGCGGAATCAGTATGAGCGGGCTGTGTGACATTTTGATGGATCTGGGGATTCAAATCACCGGCTCTGATGAGAAAAACTCACCGAATATTGAACGGTTGAAAATGAAAAATATCCCCATCTTTTTGAAACAGGAACCCTCAAATATTACCAATCAAAAGCTGATTGTCTACACCGCCGCGATGAACTACAACCATCCCGAGCTGGAAGCAGCCCGACAAAAAGGGATTCCTGTGATCGACAGGGCCACACTTCTGGGCGAAATCATGAAAATGTATGAAAAAAGCATTGCCATTTCGGGTACTCACGGAAAAACCACCACTACCTCGATGATCTCCTCCTGCCTGATGGAAGCCGGAAAGAACCCAACCATTCACATCGGCGGAGTACTTGATTCCATCGGGGGCACCACATATGTCGGCGGTCCCCGTTATTTTGTCACCGAAGCCTGCGAGTATAAAGACAGCTTTTTGAAATTCTTCCCCACCATGGCCGTCATACTGAATATTGATTCAGACCATCTGGACTATTTCCGCGATTTGAATCATATTTATGACTCGTTTGCACGTTTTGCGGGGCAGATCGTTCCTGGCGGGGTTCTAGTGGGAAATGCCGATGATGAGCTTGTCGCGAGGCTGATGGATCAAGCGGGGTGCCGCTCGATAGCTTATGGACTCACATCTCCAAAAGCCTCCTGGACGGCGCGGAACATTTCTTTTGATGAAAACGGCTGTGCATCCTTTCATGTGGTTCATGACAAGAAGAGCATCCAACGCCTCAAGCTCAGTGTTCCCGGGCTGCACAATGTCAGCAACAGCCTCGCGTGCTTTGCCGTGTGTTATACGCTGGGGGTTCCTACTGAAATCATTCGCACCAGCCTTCGAAAATTTACCGGGACCCACCGACGTTTTGAACATAAGGGAATGGTTGATGGTATCCGCGTTGTGGACGATTATGCGCACCATCCCACCGAGGTCATGGCCACCCTGAAGGCGGCAAAAAGCTGCGCCCGGGGTAAGGTTCTGTGCGTATTCCAGCCTCACACCTATTCGAGAACCCATGAACTGATGAATGAGTTTTCAAAGGCCTTTACCATGGCCGACAGGGTTTATCTGACCGATATCTATGCCGCCAGGGAAAAGGATACAGGTCTTGTCCATTCCTCCGAGCTGACCGACAGAATCAATCAGACCATCAACAACGCTGTATACGTATCTTCCTTCAAGGAAGCGGTGGACCGTCTGATACAGGATTCATCGCCCGGGGATATGATTCTGACCATGGGCGCCGGTGATGTGGATCGGGTTGGGGAGATGTTTTTACAGGAAAAAAAAATCAGAGCAGTGGGGTAACCCCCGGGCTGCCCTGACATGCGGAAAGACATTTATTAATGGGCTGTACCCACACCAAACAGCGCTGGTCTTACAACTGTAAAGCATCAAAACCTTGTTTCAATTTGATTTGGCAATAAAATACTAAGCTGCTTTTCGCCACAGCTTTGCAACCAGGATCGTCATGTCATCGGATACCTCCTGTGTATTTTCACAGGAGCTTTTTAACAGGTGTTCCGCCAGTTCCTGCGGGTTCAGCGTGTTTTTCAGGTTCACAACCTTCTCCAGCAGGGTTTTTTCATTTCCGTTACTCAGCCTGTCATAAGCTCCATCGGTCATCATGATGATAAACTCACCATCTGATATACGTTTTTTCTCATACGCAATGGGCTTTTCCTGCAAGCCTGCCGGCAGATTGCTGTTCTGGACAAAATCGAGGGCTCTGCCGTTGATCACCAAACTGGGCATTGCGCCCATCTTGTAGAATTCCGTTTCCCCGGTGTACAGATCGATGGAGGAAATATCCATGGTTGCATACTTTTCAGGGCTTGTGATCTCTATCATCATATTCACCAGCGACAAGGCCAGACGAATGGAAAGCCCACAGTCCAGAAGCTGTTCAAACAGTCCAATGGCGGTTTCACTCAGCCGGTTTGCCTCTCTTCCGCTGCCCATGCCGTCACTGACCACAGCGATATATTTGCCCTCACGGGTTCTAAAAAAGCTGAACGAATCTCCTGATACCTTTGCCTTATCCTTTTTTAAACGGGCTACCCCTGTGGTAATTCCCATGGCTTCCTTCTCCTTCAGGGTTAGGGTGCAGCTGCTGCTGCTTTTGCAACTCTCTTCGTCCGGCAACATTTGTACTCCAAGAACCTGTGACACAATCTCTGCGATTTCCTGCGGACAGTTCTGAAAGCTTTTGCATTCCCCGAGGCTTATCGTAACTGAGAACTTTCCATTGGAAGCCCTTTTCACCTCCAGATCGCATACCGGAAAGCTGTTCTTTTGCATTAGACCGATCATTTTTCTCTCCTCTTCCCCGAAAGTTTCCGCTTGCTCAAGCAGTTCCTCTGATATTTTTGAGAGAATCTCCGAAACGCTGAAAATCTGTCCCGGTATTGCGCTTTGCGTTTGAGCCACAGCTTTTTGCCACACCTTGTCCACCCGTTTCAGTTCAATGATCCGAAGCAACGCGTCGATCACCGAGCCGGATTTGACACAAAACCGGTTCAGCTCCTGTTCAACCTCCTGGTTGGGATCAGCCTGATTTTTTTGCAGAGAATCTATCAGCACATTTAAGGTCTTAAAGGTGAAAAACAGCTTGGTTTCCCAGCAGGTTGATGACTTTGCGCAAAAGCTGCAAACCTGCTGTGTAAGCTGTTCCATCACAGCACCTGCGATATCGAACCTTGTTTCACAATGATACTTCAGCTGTTTGTCCACCGTATGCCCAAGCCTGCAAAGAGCAACAGACATACTGGCAAGACGGTCGGACACGGTTTTTCTGACTCTATCCATCCCAGGCACTCCCGGTGGATCCACCGTAATAAATCTCCGCAGGAAATAAAGCTTTCCCGCCCGCAAATCCGGAATAATCAGAAACAACACCACAGGAATTATCATATCCGGCAATGTCAGATATACCTCTTTTGCTGTGACAAAAAACAGAAACTGAACCATGATAAAGCTTATCGCTGATGCAAGCTTCGATTTTTGCAGCATGCCTGAGAGCACCCCCGAGATGGCGTAAATCCCGATCAGCGAAGGAAGGTTTTCCGGATAAGCCGCAGCCAGAGACAACCCGGCAAAAGCCCCCGCGCAGGCACCAAATCCGGGCCCGAAATGCCGGGTCAGCATCATTAGCCCAACCCCTGCCAGGATTCTGTCCAGAGAAACACCGGGAAACCGGATGCCTGAAACCCCCAATAGAAAAGCACCGCCCATGACTAGCAAGCCGAAGTATTCCATGTTTTTCTGTCCGATATATTTATCCTTTAAAGCCGGCTCCTGGCCTTGCAGGGTGATGGAAAACAGGGCGGTGACGATGCAGATGATGGCAGTTTCCATCAAAAGGAGCAGGAGGGATTGAATGCTTTGGCTGCCCAGAACAAAAACCAACAGACCTGTTATGGCAGCGGAGCCGCCTGTAATCAAGGCGTTGCGGATCAGGTCGGGTTCCTGCCCGCCTTTCAAAACAAGCTTTTTCAGCCATTCAAACAGAAGGATCATGGCTGTTTGCTTTAGCGCCCCTATTGGATCTGCGGTTATCAGACTGCCTGTAAAAATAGATGCCAGCATCATCGCCCTTATCAGGGCATTCCCGGGGAAAGCAGCATAAAAGGCCACTCCAAAGGGATTCAGTACTCCAAACAGTGTTCCTTGCGCCAGAACACCCGCGAAAAGACAGGATAAAAAGTCCGTAGCGGTAATTGTTCTGAACTGCAGCGTCGACGGAACGAGCTTGCGCAAAAACAATACCAGCCCGCGGTTGGATAAGGATGTACTTTTCATCATTGAAGACCTCCCAGGCTTTGTCATTGGTATGCTTCAATTATACTCAGGCCTGTTGTCTTACCCTGTCGTTTTACAGTTTTTCCCGGAAATATTTATCGCTGTGAATTTTAAGGGTTTCTTTTCAATTCTCCGAAACTAGCATATAATGTTAGGTACGGGAGGTGAGCGTTTGGTTCATACACTTGCATTAACAGAAGGTCTGGACCTGCTGACGGATGCTGCGATGGAACTTCTGCAGCAAGCCGACGTTCATTGGTACTGGGTGGATATTAATGTCCAAAACGAAGGAGATCTGAATATACTAAGAGAAGTTTTCCATTTTCATCACCTGGCAGTGGCAGACTGCTCCCATACTTATGAGCGAGCCAAGGTGGATTTTTATGATACTTATAATTTCTTTGTACTGAACACGCTAAAGGCTCAAACCCTTACCACGGTTGATTTAAATCTGTTTGTTGGAGAAAATTACATTGTGTCGGTTCATAAGGGGGACATGACCGAAGTAAACCAGGTTCGTGAAAGACTAATACAAAACGATAATATCTGGGCCGAGGGGAATCTGTATATCACCTATCTTCTTTTTGATAAGGTGGTGGATCAATATTTCCCCGCTTTGCATCAAATCGAGGATAAGCTTGGCCGGATCAACATCCATACCGACATGAACACGGGCCAGAGCGTGATAAAAAAAGTTTTTTCCCTGCGTGAGGAGCTGCTGAAACTTCGTCGGGTGATAAGTTCCATGAAGGAACTGTTGTATCGGATGATCAATTCAGAGCATTTACAAAGCTTCCATACCAACAAGCATTATTTCAACAACATTTATGACCATCTTTTACGGCTTTCAGAAGCCATCGAATCCAACCGTGAAATGACAGCAGATATGCGAGACAGCTATCTGTCCATCAATTCGCATCAGATGAACAGAATCATGACCATATTAACCATCATCACCTCCATATTCATCCCGCTTACCTTCATCGCCGGCATTTATGGAATGAACTTTCATTACATGCCGGAACTGCGCTGGAAGTACGGCTATTTCATCATCCTCGGGGTGATGGTGGCTATCGGGGTCGGAATGTTTTTATGGTTTAAGATCAAGGGCTGGTTCAACATCTATAAATAATTCACTCAGCTTTTTTACAACCTAAGCAGGCAGACGTGGAATCCAGTATCTCTCGCTGGTATTTTTCCACTGAAATCGGATCAGGCAGGCTCTGAAGAACAATGCCTGCCTGCCTTTGAGCATTTTAATCTTCCTCGGGCAGTATGCCCAGGTTCACTGCTACGTTGTCAAATGCGTCGATGACACATCTTTTTCCGGACCAGTGTCTGCAGGTTGTGCAGGACACCTCACTCTCGTCTGAAGCACTCATGGTGGCCTGTGTTCCCCTTATTTCAGCCTGATACCGGCTGCAGTTTTCACCAACCTGTCTTAATTCCTCCGCCGTCATTTTTTCGCTCATCCCGTTCCCTCCCATTCTTGAAAACCTAAATCTTCTGAACAGAAGTATACCCATGGAAGAGAATTTTATGTGCATGCAATTTTTCAATCGGCTTGTTTCAACTTGGCAAAGGAAGCCATCAGCCTTTTCATGCCGAACTCATCAAAGTTGATTTCAACACGGTAATCGTTATCCTCGGGTACGATGGTAACAATGGTGCCCTTGCCAAACTTTTTGTGAATGACTCTTACTCCCGGTTCAAGACCGCTGATATCCAAATCGTTGGCCTGCGTAAAGGACGCAGTACGCTGCTTCCAAGTGTCAAACCCAACCGGCTGCTGCGAATTGATCGCTTTTTCCAATTTCTTCTGTGATTTTTCAGCCCCGTCCTCTGTAAGCTCCGCCGGAATCTCATCCAAAAACCGGGAAGCACGGTTATAGGTTGTATTTCCAAAGATCATTCTGGATTTTGCATGAGTGAGGAAGAGCTGTTCCCTTGCCCTGGTAATGCCCACATAACACAACCGCCTTTCCTCTTCCATTTCTTTTTCCTCGCCGATGGAGCGGTAGCTGGGGAAAAGCCCTTCCTCCATGCCCGCCAGAAAGACCACGGGAAATTCCAGGCCCTTGGCGCTGTGCATGGTCATCAGCATCACCCTGTCGGGTTCCTCTTCGATATTATCGGTATCGGCCACCAAAGAGATATGGGCCAGAAAATCTTCCAGTGAGGGTTTTTCCTCTTCACTGCTGCGGACAAATTCCATTGCGACCGACTGGAACTCCCGTATATTTTCCACCCTGGTTTTGGCTTCGTCGGTTCCCTCGGCCTGGAACTCCTGGATGATCCCGATTTCTTCGATAACAGTTTTCATCCATTCGGTCAGTTCGGTATATGGGGCCATGGTTCTGAACCGCGCAAGCTTGTCGATGAAATCCTTCAGCTTGGGAGCTGCCCGTGCAAAATCCGGAATGGCATGTGCTTCTAACAGAATCGAGTATATACTTACCTCATTGTTTATGGACAACTGCTCCGCTTTGTCGAGTGTGGTCTTGCCAATTCCTCTTTTTGGAACATTGATGATTCGCTTCAGGCTGATATCATCATGGGGATTGTGGATCACCCGCAAATAGGCGATGATGTCCTTGATTTCCTTGCGATCGTAGAACTTGTGCCCGCCGATAATTTTATAGGGTACGCCGGTTTTCATAAACGCGTCTTCAAACACACGGGACTGTGCATTCAAGCGGTAAAGAATTGCGAAATCCCCATACTTTCTCGTACCGCTGTCTACTTCTTTTTGTATCGCCGAAGCTGTATACCAGGCTTCCTCCCTTTCGTCCTGGGCTTGATATACCCGTATCAGCTGCCCGGCATTGTTTTCTGTCCACAGGGTTTTATTCTTGCGGCCATAGTTGTTTTTGATCACCTTGTTTGCCGCATTCAGAATATTTCCGGTGGAACGGTAATTCTGCTCCAGCTTGACCACATGACAGTTTTTGAAATCCTTCTCGAAATCCAGAATGTTGCGGATATTAGCCCCACGCCAGCCGTAAATGGACTGATCGTCATCCCCCACAACACAAATGTTTTTGTGCTGCTGCGACAGCATGCTGACCAGTGTGTACTGGGAAGTGTTCGTGTCCTGATATTCATCTACAAGAATATATTTAAACTTGTTCTGATAATGCTGCAGTACGTCGGGGTTTTCGCTGAGCACACGGATGGTGTGCATGATGATGTCATCAAAATCCAGGGCATTGTTTGCCTTTAATTTTCTTTGATACAGTACATAAAGATTGGCCACCTTACGCTGCCTGAAGTCTGAGCCGGCCATTTCCGCATATTGCTCCGGGCTCATCAACTCGTCCTTCGCGCGCCCGATTTCCGCCAGAACCTGCTTTGGCGGAAAGTTTTTATCATTATAACCAAGCTGGCTTAAACAGTCCTTCATCAGGGTTTCCTGATCGGAGGTGTCATAAATGACGAAATTCCGGTCAAACCCGATTCGCTCGATCTCTCTTCTGAGAATTCGAACGCAGCAGGCGTGGAAGGTTCCTACCCAGATGTCCAGAGCTTTAGTGCCCACCAGCTTTTCAATACGTTCCTTCATTTCCTTAGCGGCTTTGTTGGTAAAGGTAATGGCCAGAATGCTCCATGGCGCAACGCCTTTTTCTTCGATAAGCCAGGCCACACGGTGTGTCAGAACCCTGGTTTTTCCGCTGCCGGCACCCGCCAGAATAAGCAGCGGGCCTTGATAGTGTTCAACCGCTTCCTTTTGCTCAGGGTTCAACCCTAAAGTCAGATCCATCGTCAATCCTCCGGTTATGTTTGTCCTATTTATTATACAAGGTTATATACAGGTTTGCAAACGTTTGTTCTTGTATTTTCTTCCCTTTCTGGTATTCAGATACCGGATCCGAGGGAAAAATTTCCTTTTACTTCCTTTTAGATAATAAAAGAGCGTTCGTATGACATATATGTATCACACAGCGAGACCTCCGCCCTGTTACACCTCTTGCGAAAACTTTAATCTTGTAATATCATAGAATAGCCTGAAATCAATACCTTATGGGCATTTCATGGCAAAACCGGGAGGCTTTTCAATGGACAGAGTGAATATACATGGGGTTAAAATACACAATGTGACCATGCAAGAGGCAGTAGAAACCGTTTTGGGCTGGGTGTCAGGAGATTCCATTCATGCAGTCTATACGCCCAATGCAGAAATCATCATGCAGGCACAAAGAAACCAGGACCTGAAGAACATCCTCAATGAAGCAGGACTGCTCATTCCCGACGGGGCAGGTGTGATCCTTGGGGCAAAAATATTGAAAACCCCACTGAAGGAAAAAGTTTCGGGGGTCGACCTGATCAAAAACCTGTTTAAGGCCTCTGCCGGTAAAAGCATCAGCTACTATATTCTCGGTGGCCAACGCGGGGTTGCTGAGATGGCTGCAGTGAACATCCTGTCCGAGTATGGAAAGGTGAATATCAAGGGCTACACCGATGGCTACTTTTCTCCGGATGAAGAAAACGAACTGATTGAAAATATCAACAAGCTAAAACCGGACATCTTGCTGGCTGGGCTCGGTGTACCCAAGCAGGAGTTCTGGATTCATCAGAACATGTATCGTCTGAAAACCAAGGTCTGCATTGGGGTGGGCGGATCTATCGATATTTTGGCAGGCACCGCCGCGCTGGCGCCGGAAATCATGCGCAAGGCCGGTCTGGAATGGCTTTTCAGGCTGGTTCGGGAGCCTAAACGCTACAAACGCATGATGGATCTTCCTCGTTTTGTTCTTTTAACCTGGAAAAAACGGTTATCCGGAAAGAAATGAGCCCCGGGTGCTTACCATACTCAAAAAGAGTATTCTCCCATCAGGGCAAATTGCTTCTATGGCATCAGCGCAGCTGATCTACGCAAACAAAGCAGACCAGGTAAATGGCTGAAAGGAAGCTTATGAGAAGGCAGACCATTAAGTATTTGACGGCTAAAAACCGTGGTTATAAGGTATACCGGCCAGAGCGCTCCGGCACGAAGCCTGTGAACAGGAAAAAAGCTCTTTGGATGGTATTTATCTCTGTGTTGCTTGTGATTTTACCGCAAATTGCTAAGACAGTTGCAGCATCCAATCCCGTTCTTGTCGAAAAGTACTTTTCACGTGGAATTTATCCGGTAACATCCCGCATTCAATCAGCAATAGCCAACCTTATACCCTTCTCCCTATACGAAATAGTGATAGTCTGTCTTGTTCTGTATGTATTGTACCGTTTTTTCAGATTGATCCAATCTTTTTTCCGCAGAAGTTTCACCGATGAAATCATCCGGTTTTTAGCACGGGCTTTTTTGATCGTTTCCATCGGCCTGTTTCTCTTTCAATTCGCCTGGAGCCTGAACAATTACCGCATCCCCATAAAGGATCAGCTTGGGTTGGATGTACGGCAAGCTTCTGTTTCTGAACTGGCCGACACTTACAAAGCGCTTGTTGACAGTGCCAATGCTTCCCGCTCCAGGCTGGACGCAGTACAGGCTTCTAATCCACAAAAGCTGCGCAATGTATTGAACACAGCCTGGGAAGGGTATCCACCCCTTTCACAGCAGTATTCTCTTTTTCACGATCACCGTGTCCAGGTAAAGGGGTTGTACCTGTTTTCATGGGTTCAGACCATATCAGGCTATGCAGGGGTTTACAACTTTTTTACCGGTGAGCCAAATATCAATATCCAGCCACCGCTGGTATCTCTTCCGCACTCAGCCTGCCATGAAATTGCACATCAAATGGGGATTACCCTGGAGGATGAAGCAAACTACGCAGGGTTTTTAGCCTGCATGAACCACCCGGATGAGCTTTTCCGGTATTCGGCATACCTCAGCGCTTTGACCTATACCGGCAACGCGCTGTATGAGCAGTCTGATGATACCTATTCAGAGCTGTCTGCCATGCTGAGCAACGAAATACGAGCGGATCAGCAGGAGATTCGGGAGTTCTGGGATCAGCATCAAAAAAAGACGGCTTCGCAAATAGCCGATAAAATGAATGAAACCTATCTGAAAAGCAATAATCAACCCGAAGGAATGCATAGCTATGGCAAATTTGTTGATTTGCTGATCGCCGACTATCTTCAGGACGGTCAGATATAACGCGAAAAAGGCGCTAGAGTGCCCGAGTGTAACGGGTAAATTTTCACCCTCAGTTTGATGCATTCGTATTGAGCGGGAGAACCGCTCTTTTTTGTGTGCAAAAATCACTGGCACAGTGCGTAAGTCATAATTATGGTGTGCATAAATCACATTATTAAGAAAATGAGAGTAAAATAGTTAATTTTAATATTTTTTAGTATGCTTATGTGATATGCTTATTTTACCACATCAAACCTTTTCATAAGGCGTTATAACAATCATCCTTGAAAGGAGAACCCGTATGAAACCATTCATAAAGAGAACTATTTCTTTCATCTTTACTTTATGTCTTGGATTCAGTATTTCCATACCAACTCATGCAGGTAAAGCGGGTGAAGTAAGCGAGATAAGTGAACTGAAGGGGCACTGGGCCGAGAAGACACTCACCGAATGGATAGGGCTTGGCATGCTAAAAGGGGATAGCCATGGAAGGTACAACCCGGACAGCCCAATTACCCGGGCTGAGTTCATAGCCCTGGTGAACCGGGTGATGAAATACACCGAAAAAAGTGACAACATCATGAGTTTCACCGATGTTTCTCCAGGCAAATGGTATTATGACGATGCTTCAAAAGCCCTTGCAGCCGGTTACATAAAGGGTACTTCTGCCACAACCCTTTCCCCGGACGATACCATTACAAGAGAACAGGCCATTACGATTATCTCCCGCATTCAAGGGATTTCACCGGATGGTGATACCGGTATTCTGGCATTATTCAATGATTCCGCAAAAATATCACCCTGGGCAGTAGGCTCTGTTGCCGCAGCGATAAGGGAAGGTCTTGTCACCGGAAGCAATGGTAACATAAACCCAGATGCACAAACCACCCGATGCGAAGCTATTGTGCTATTGGATCGGGTGCGCACGAATACAAGGATTTACGCTTTTGTCAGTGTAACCCCTACTACCACACCCTCACAAGCACCAACTTCAGCACCGGTGGCTCCGACTGCAGTACCAACCTTGACTCCAACGGCGACACCATTACCAACGCAAGCTGTGACACCAACACAGTCTCCAATCCAAATACCAGAGCCTTCACCCACGCCCCCAATCGTGGTTCCAACCGCAACGCCAACCGCGGTTCCAACGGTGGCTCCAACTGCAACGCCAACCGCAGAACCAACAGCGGTTCCAACTGCGGTTCCAACAGCGGTTTCAACAGCGGTTCCAACTGCAGCGCCAAAAGCGGTACCAACGGTGGTTCCAACTGCAACGCCAACAGCGGTGCCAACCGTAACACCCGAACCGACTCAAGCACCTGAACCAACCCCCACGGGAATCCCGGATCCGGCCTCAAAACCAACGAAGCTGACCTATCCCAATGAGCGTTTAAGCCTAACCTGCGGAACTTTCCACGGCCCGAGGCTCCCAGAAGTAGAAGGTGGTACTCCCACAATATATGAGGTTAGTCCGGCATTGCCTGAAGGAATTTCCTTTGATCCCAATACAGGTGTGCTATGTGGCGGAAACACCAAGCCTGCAGGCATATCAGGGCTTAAAAATTACACGATTACTGCAAAAAATGATGCAGGTAGTGCTTCCTTCGTCATTGCAATTGAGGTGAAGCCTATTATTACCTTCACTGCGGATCCTTTAGGTATCGTGAAGGGTGGGAAGGTAACTCTGACCTGGAATGTACAGAAGGTCGAAAACATAGGATATCCTGCGCCTGTTGTCACCATTTCAAATCTTGGACTTCAGGAGCGCGTTGGCAGCGTTGAGGTGGAACCAGAACAGACCACAACCTATAGTCTTAGTGTTCAATCGGGTGAAGATAATTTTCCTGATGTTAAAACAATCACCATTCAGGTGGGTGATGACAGTAATCTGCCTACACCTGTCATCAGTGTCGGCCCCTCTGCCACCGTTGAGGTTGGAGAAGCTGTCATTTTTGACTCACTTGGCAGTACAGATGATAAACCTTTACTGGGGGATGATTGTCTGGTCAACACCTTTGTCTGGGATTACGGTGACGGTTCTGAAGTAATGAGCCAGAATTGGGGGCATCGGTCTGGACCGGTAAGCTTGCATTATTTCATGAAACCGGGCACATTCCCGGTAACCCTGACGGTTAACAACAAGGATGGATTCAGGGCCTCTACAACTGTAAATATCACTGTAATCGGAACAGCACCCATGGATGGATTTGAAGTTTTACACGCACCCTTTCACAGCCGTATTGCTCAAAAAATATTGGTCCATTTGCCTGAAACAGTAACCGCCGATACCGACAACTCCCTGAAAGCAACCCTCAGGGGCCCACAGGGTGAAACGACGCTTCTGTCGAAAAGCAGTCTGTCGGCTGAGGAAGAGTTCATTCTTGACCATCGCAATCTGCCTAAGGGTGACTATGTTCTTGAGGTAGAGCTTCTCGACAGCAGTAAGCAACAATTGTCGGGCGGAATCTGGCGAGAAAAGTTTACAAAGGACTATGAAGGGCTTCCCACGGTTGGTATTGATGAGAATAATGCAATTCGTGTCAATGGAGAATTATATTTCCCCGTGCACAACTGGGCAATGAACCTGGCTTCTCTGCCAGACTATCTAAGCATGAAAGCAATAGATGGTGTTTTTTATCTCTACACAGAACAAAAGGCAACATACAATCAAGAACTTGGGTGGATATACAGTATTGATGTGCTTAAGAATTCCTGCCAATGCTATCTGGAGCCAAATGGTTTGTATGGAATTGTGGAGGATAATTGGCCGGGTAAAGGCAAAACAGGCGCGTCCCTTCGCAATTCAGACCCCAATAATTTTCGTGAGTATGTGTCACAGTTGAAAGATAGTCCGTCCTTGTTTGCCTGGTGTTGGGATGACGAACCAAATCTGGACGGTTGGTTAAACGGAGGAATCCCGCCGAATGTACTGGCTGCCTGGCATCACTTCACATCTGTTGACGATCCGCACCACCCCACCCTGACCAATCTGGCAGGATATGTGTATTGCAGCACATCAGCGGATACAATGCAAAAGGCTGAATATAATATGAAATACAGTGATAAAGACCTGGGCAAAAAAGCAGCCCTGGCTGATATCATTCATGGAGCCTGTTTTGCTATGGAGGCTTATAAGAGCTATCCCGATTCGAAAGATCCGTCACGAGGTGCGATTGATGTCTACACAGATTACCTGAATAACCGGCGAGACTGGAACTATAATTTACTGCCCACCATGGCGGTCTCAGCGACTTGTAATATTATTCCCGAGGACAAGGTCAAGTATTTTGGCCCGCCTACCCCCGACGAAATTCGGATGCTCAACTGGCTGAACGTAGTGCATGGCGTGAAGGGAATGAACTGGTACCCCTATCAGGGATATCTGCCAGCCGAGAATTTTGCCACAATGGGCGAGTTCAGCCAGCAGATAGATGAACTGACTCCAGTTATTCTGGGGCCTGAAGAGGTTACTGATATTTCGGTATCTGACGATGCGAATGTTAAAGGTAAAAATGTAAAAACAATGCTCCGGGAAACGGCTGATGCCTACTATTTGTTTACCGTTCGCCTTACAGAGCGTGAGTGGTGGGACGACCCGTCCATCGAACCGGAACAGATCAGCGCCACTTTTAATATTACAGGGCTTTCCGGCAATGTCACAGCCACTGAATATCTGAATCATAAAAAGGTCTTTGAAGAGCATGGCACCAATGAAGGTGGCACGGAGTTTACATTTACGCTGGCGCAGAAACCGGTTCCGGGTTCGGTTTCATTGGGTGGCGTCATCAAACAGGATAATACACCCTATAAGAAGATTTGTTATGTGTTTGACGATGGCAACGGGAATTTGTATGCCAATAAATATTGGAAGACCGGAGGAACCATGCCCGCAGGAACGATTGACTATACAACTGGTGAAGGTACAGTCTACTTCCCGAATATGTGGAATTCAAAGAAAGAAGTGATCCTTCCGGGGGAAGATTGCCTCATTGCTTCTTACGAACCTGTTCGAACAGAACGAACCATTCCGATTCAAAACGGGAGCTTTACAGACACATTTAAACGCAACGATGTCCACATTTATCGTATACCAAAAAATTGACCTGCTGATGCCCGTTGTTTCCTTTGAAGAACCAGGCCGGCAAAGCATGGCTTAGCATTTTGGGGCTTATGAATGAATTTTAACGGTATCAAAGAGAAGGAAGTTGAAAAAACGGCTGAAAACCACAGCCGTTTCTTTTTATCGTGTTGAAGCCCGTGCACCTGCAATTCTTACAATTTATCGATCAGATATACGGTTATGGCGTATACACAA
>CAYVFB010000037.1:3819-28755 GCA_964450305.1 uncultured Ruminiclostridium sp. | reverse complement strand
TCCCACTCAATTGTGGCGCAGGGCTTGGGGCTTAAGTCATAACAGACGCGGTTCACATGTGGGACTTGTGCAAGAATTCTATCTGTAATCTTTAAAAGTATGGGCCACTCTATCTGCTCGATGGTTGCTGTCATCGCATCCACGGTGTTGATCGCACGGATAATGACCGGGTACTCATAGCATCGTTCGTCGTTTTTCACGCCTACCGATTTGAAATCGGGAATAACAGTGAAATACTGCCACACCTTCTTATCCAGACCGGCATTTTGGAATTCCTGGCGAAGAATGGCGTCGGCTTCCCGCAAGGCCTCCAGCCGCTGCCTGGTTATGGCGCCCAAACACCGTACACCCAACCCGGGTCCGGGGAAGGGCTGTCTGAAAACCATGGAATGGGGCAGACCAAGCTCCAGCCCACAGGCCCTGACCTCGTCCTTGAACAGATAGTAAAGCGGCTCAACGAGGGAGAACTGTAAATCTTCCGGCAATCCCCCGACATTATGATGAGATTTTACCACCTTGGCTGTTTTTGTTCCGCTTTCAACGATATCCGGGTAAATGGTTCCCTGAGCCAAAAAGCTGATTCCGTCGAGCTTGCGGGCTTCTTCTTCAAATACACGTATAAACTCGCTGCCGATGATTTTTCTTTTCTGCTCCGGGTCAGCCACATTTTCAAGCTTTGCCAGGAAACGTTCAGAGGCATCCACATAAACCAGGTTGGCATCCAGCTGCTCTTTAAAAACCTCGATGACCTGCTCGGATTCACCTTTGCGCATCAAGCCGTGATTCACATGCACACATACCAGCTGTTTGCCGATTGCCCTGATCAACATTGCAGCGACAACAGAGCTGTCTACGCCGCCGGATAATGCGAGCAGAACCTTCTTATCACCAACCTGCTTTTTGATCAGTTCAACCTGATCTTCCACAAAATTCTTCATATTCCAGTTGGGTTCTGCTTTACAGGTTGAAAAAAGGAATGATTTCAGGATGTTTTTCAGTTCATCTTCTTTTTCAGGCCAGCTTTCAAGCCTGTTTTCACACAGAGCGGCGTCGTGGCCTACTGACAGAAGAGGGAAACCTGCGTCATACAGTTCTGGATGAACGTCTATTTTAACCCCGTCAACACAATTGTTTTCACCACCATTGAGAATAATCCCCTTTACATTCGCAAGCTCATGCAGCTTCTGAACGGTGATATCATGCGGGTGAATTTCACTGTATACCCCAAGAGCGCGGACCGCCCTGGCAATGGCGGTATTCATACGGTTACCGAGATCCAAAATGACAATCATATCCTGCTTCATAAATCCCTCCGGATTATTTTTCTTTCGATTATAACACTTATCATGAATAAACATAAGCCCCCTGCAACAAAACCACTAAAGTTCATTTATTTAAAGAAACATTTGGGTGGTATATCTGTTTAAACAAAGCGCAGTGAGGGCCCCTGTTATGCCAAGGGACCTGGGCCCCGCCCTCTGGTCCTGGCTTCATCTACCGATCCGTCCTTTTCTACCAAAAAATAACTTGTACGCTTCCACATAAAATGATAAAATAATCCCCAGAGAAAGAACTCAGTTTGATGTGTACATGTTGTAACCCTTTCGGGTTTGTCTGTATACATCATATTAAAGGCTGAATACTGGAGAAACCAGTAACGGAGGAACCATTTCTGGGGCGAATCTGCTGTTTTACCCGGCAAGTAGGGTTTCCTGTGCTACCCAAGCCCGTCAGCTAACTCCGCAAGCCAAACAGGGGGTATAATGAAAAAAAGGTTTTTGCTGCGACAAAGCTCAGATATTTTGGCTGCAGGCATCGTTGTCATATGCTTTGTTGTATATATTTTTGCATTAGTATCTGGTACTCAAAATACACAACCTGAAACAGTTGCGGCTTCGATGGCAGGTGGTGTTTTACAGACGGAAACATCTGCCCCGTCAGGCGAGCAGGCTTCCAGTGAAATTTCACAAAATACATATCAACCCAAAGCTGAATCAATAAATAAAACCAATATAGAAAATTCATCCGCCGGCGTCAATATGGCACCGGATGATAATACACCCCCCAATCAGAGTGCAAGCACACTGGCAGCCGGTGATTCAATCGATAACCCGAATGAAAACACAACAGCAGTTCTTGCTGCCAACGCGGGTGAAAAGTTTGCCATTGAACAAGAAGCACATGAGCCTGTATTCAAATACGTACAGATCGATACCCTGAATCTGCGCAGCGGGCCCAGTACCGATAATGAAAAGCTGGCAGAGCTGGAAAAAGGCACCCGCATTCAAGTGCTGCGGCAAGCAGATGACAAATGGCTGGAAGTGCTCACCCCCGACAGATTACAGGGGTATGTCTTTACTGAATACACCGCCGACACCAAGCCTCCGGTGTATAAATTCGTTTCCGTTGACGAGTTAAATCTGCGCAAAGGTGCCAGCTCCGATGCGGAAAGGCTCGACACATTGAAAAAGGGCACCCGCATTCAGGTCATAGAGGTGAGCGATAAGTGGCTCAGTGTCCAAACCTCGGATGATATCAAGGGGTATGTGTTTGCGGAATGTGTTACCGATCAGGCACCGGTGGTTTATAAATATATCAATTACAGCGCATTGAATTTAAGAAAGGGTCCGGATTACGAAACAGACAAGCTTGCAATGCTTAAAGCAGGAGATAAAGTACAGTTTCTTGAAACTAAGGGCGAATGGTCCAGAATAAAGACCAGCGGCAATGTTGAAGGCTACGTGCAAACGAAATATGTTGTGAACAGCCAAAAGCTGGTTTCCCGTGCTGAAACCCCTGCCGAAACCCCACCCCAGCCACACAACTCCGACCTGGCCTCAGAGGTTCTGGAATATGCTCAGCAGTTTGTCGGGGTAAAGTATGTATATGGCGGGAAATCTCCGAAGGGCTTTGATTGTTCAGGGTTCACCCAGTATGTTTTCGAGCATTTTGATATTCAGGTGCCTCGTTCTGCTGCAGAGTATGATGGCATTGGCACTAAAATTTCACGCAGTGATATCAAACCCGGGGATCTTGTCCTGCTCGATCGGTATTGGAACAATGAGCTGGGGCATGTGGGCATCTATATTGGCAATGATAAGATCATTCACGCTTCCTCCAGAAAGGGCAAGATTGTGATAGCATCCCTTTCAGAATACACGAAATACAGCGGCGCCCTGATGGGCATCCGCAGAGTGATAAAGTAAGTATTTTGCAATGAAAAGACCTCCGGCGCCTTGCCGGAGGTCTTTTAAATGGTTTTGATAAAATAATTTCTTCATGAAAAATATACCGGGAAGTTTCTTCGTTTGGAATCTCTCTCTGCCATGATTCCCGCCATTTACAGGCCCATCATCTCATAGGTGAGATCCCGGACCTTCGGATGGATGACATCATAGGCATAACCACAGTTCAACACATGCTGGGCGTAGAAAAGAGCCAGGTGATTTTCAGTATCAATCAGCGCAAAGGCGCCGGCGGCACCATCCCAGCCAAATTCACCCAGGGGGCTTCGGGCTCCTGAATTCTGTCGTTCTATCAAGGTGCGCACCCCCAGCGCGTAACTGTAACCGTGCCTGCACCATGCGTCAAAATCCTTTTTGGATTCCCCTTTCAACTGATCCTGCCGCATCAGGTTGATAGCATCCATCGAAAGCACCCTGTAGCCATCGGCACTAAGACCTTCATTGCACATGGCATCAAGAAACAGAATGAAGTCATCGACGGTTGAAATCAAGCCCGCGCCTCCGCTTTCACAATTTTTGAAAAGTACATAACGGTTTTTGCTCGGCATCGGGGTGGATGTTTTTGATTCCATATGGTACTCAAACTGACCGGCCAGGTTTGCTTTCCGTTCGGGTGTCAATTCAAACCCCGTGTTCTTCATGCCCAGAGGTGTAAACAGATGTTCATCGAAGTATTTGCCAAGCTGCTGCCCGGAAACAACTTCGATCACTGCCCCCAACACATCGTGGCTGAAGCTGTACTGAAAACGGGTGCCCGGTTCAAAATCAAGAGGTTCATTGGCCAGGGCTGCAACAAGCTGCCTCGTGGTAGCCTCATATTCTGATGCCTCCAGAACCTTCAGGATGGACGGTGCCTCCAGATTATAGTTCAACCCACTCTGCATGGACAAAAGGTGACGGATCGTCATTACGTTTTTTGCCGGACGAACCCCGGAACCCTCCTTCACCTTCATCGTTTCAAATTCCGGCAGGTATTGGTAAACGGGGTCATCCAGGCCGATGCGTCCCTGTTCCACCAACTGCATCACCGCTGTGCATGTGATCAGCTTTGTGGCTGAATATAGCCAATAGGTGTTTGTTTGCGTCAACAGCTTTTTGCTGGCTGTGTCGGAATACCCCGTGATATGGCGGAAAACGGGCTTGTGATTGTGATATACTGCGCAGTCACAACCCGGTATGCCGCATTTCTCCAAAGAATTCAGGTAATCCACTAAAATTTCTTTTTTCATTGCTGTGCACCTTTCTCATAATCCATTCATATTTGATTGTATACCAAAAAAGTTTCCAGTTCCACAATAAAAATTATTGTTCACACCGCCTTTTAATAAGTTCATACCTTTCAGGAGTAATGTGAGATCCTTCACTTCGTTCAGCAGGCTGCGCCTGTTTCCTGTGATACAGTAGTCATTAGAATTTTCGAAAAGTTTTTCCTCTTTTTCCGGGTTAGGCAAATAGCGTGATTGGTGTTATAATGATCATGACGATACCTATCGAGAAAAGGAAGTATGTATGGAAAAACGCAGAATCATGACAATTGCTGTTCTGGCTTTGATATTCGTCACCATTGCCTTCATCTGGGGAAACTCAATGAAGAACATGGACCAGTCAAAACAGATGAGCCAGGCTTTCATGAAAATCATTGTGCCCTTCCTGGAATTCTTTCTTGGCAAGGGGAACGTCACCGAACATTTTGTAAGAAAACTCGCGCACTTCACCGAATTTAGCATCTTGGGGGCAGAATTGGCATTGCTTGCGATCCTCTGCTGCCCGATAAAGCTGCAGTCCATCTTCAACTGCCTGTTTGCCGGCCTTGCGATCGCTCTTTGTGATGAAACCATTCAGATATTCTTCAAACGAGGACCACAGATACAGGATGTGTGGCTGGATTTTTTCGGTTTGACAGCAGGTCTTTTTCTGGTTCTTCTTATTCATCTTCTGGGTGTCCGTATTCAAAAAGCTAGCGTGTCCTTTCAAAAAAACAAAAAAAGGCGAAATAGAGAGATATAATACGTAATACTTAGCAATACACAGCTAATCGCAACTCATCGCAATAGGTTCATAGCAACACAATATAAGTTCACGTGAACCGTATTTACAATCGCAAGAACCTAGTGTATAATGGATTCATATTCGGAAACAACGAAACAGGAAGTGGAAGGGAGGTATCCTATGAACCCACCTGCTTATTTTCCAGGAACAACGGTTCGCATTTCATCAACAGGGCTGCTTGAGGGAATCTTCAATGTAACCAATGGTATTACTCTGTCGCAGGTGTCTGAAATTACTGGGCTTGAAGCCAGTACCATTCAAAACTGGATCAAGAGGGGCTATGTGAACCCGCCGGTGAACAGGAAGTATTCCAAAAGCCATTTGGGACGAATTATTCTGATCAGTTTGTTTAGGGGCACCTTCGTCATTGAAAGGGTTGCCAGCCTGATAAGCTATGTGAACGGCAACCTGTTAGATCGTTCCGACGACATTATGGATGACAGCGATATTTACCAATGCCTTTGTGATGTTTTGATCACTCCGGACAACAAGGTGGATGTGAATGAAAGCAATTTGCAGCAGAAGCTTGATGAGCGTCTGAGAACCTTTCAAGAGCCCTTTCCAGGTGCAAAGAATCGGTTAAGGTTAATTCTCGAAGCGTTGGTTTATTCTTGTTTATCTGCCGAATACGTAAAGGCGGCGAACCATCTGACAAAAAACATTTAGACACACTGCCCGGAATAATATACTTAAGGAAAGGTGCCGGCTTCCAAAGCTGGTAATCTTCGTGGCAAAACAATTGCGATTGCAAGCAATCGCTTCCGTTGTTATAACACGGATACGTTTTTGGCCTTTCCGGGCCAGATGTCTGGTGTGGAATAATGCAGAAAGGAGAATTATATGGAATGGTGGAATTCTTTAACTGATTTGCAAAGAGTGCTTGCATCCATTGCCGCACCTGCAACGCTTTTCATGGTTCTTCAGTTTATCCTGATGCTGTTTGGGTTTATTCAAGTGGGTGATGCGGATACAGCCGACGGGGCGGACCATGGCGATTTGAATGTTCATGATGGGATGGACGCCCACGACATAGCGGATGGTCATGCCCACGATATCTTCAGCGGTGACGGTCATGACATAGCGGACGGCCATGTCCACGATATCTTCAGCGGTGACGGCCATGACATAGCGGACGGCCATGTTCACGACATCTTCAGTGGTGACGGCCATGACATAGCGGACGGCCATGTCCACGATATCTTCAGTGGTGACGGCCATGATATGGCAGGCGATCATCCCGAAAGCTTTGATCACGACGCAGCCCATGGAATTGAACATGACCATGCTCACGGTCATCATACAGATCACAGCCATGACAAGGGCGATGCACTGCGTCTGTTTACCGTCAGGGGAATTGTCGCATTTTTATCTGTCGGTGGATGGATGGGTGTTGTGGCAATTGACTGGAACTTACCCGGTATCCTTGCGGTTATTCTGGCACTTGCGGTAGGTTGGCTGGCCTTGTGGTTTGTTGCATGGATCATCCGCGCCTTTGTTAGAATGCAGCAAAGCGGCAATGTCATAATGGAGAATGCCGTGGGCAAGGATGGCGATGTATACCTGACGATACCCGTAAACGGGTGTGGAAAAGTGAATGTGATAGTTCAGGATCGCTTCTGCGAAATGGATGCAGTTTCAAAATCCGACCGTGCCATCAAAACCGGCGAGAAAATTACGGTTTTGGCAGTTGCATCGGAAGGAGTGCTTCTGGTTGCTCCTAAAGAATCCGCGGAACATAAAGAAACTGCAGAGCAGAAAGAATCCGCGGAACAAAAAGAAACCGCAGAGCAGAAAGAATCTTCTGAACAGAAAGAACTAGCAGCGCATAAATCCACGGAGCAAAAAGAAGCTTCGGAACAAAACAGTCCCCCAGAACCGGAGGAATTACTCGGATAAAACCCTGCAGCACTGTTACAACAAAGACTACAACAGAAAGCTTACAGCCAGATGATTGTTGCACATGATTTGCAGTCATATACGAACAGGTCAGTGCAGACTTATCAGGTAAAAAATCCCCTCCCGGGGTTTTTATGAAAAATATATTGAGGAGGTCAATCTAAAATGCCAAGTGAATTCATTCTTACCGCAGTTATCGTTATCCTTGTTTTTTCAACCCTGATGTTCATTATCTCCCGTTACAAAAGATGCCCATCCGACCGTATCATGGTTATATATGGTAATGTGGGCTCGTCAAAAGATGGCACAGCCCTTTCAGCGAAATGTATCCACGGTGGCGCCGGGTTTATATGGCCGGTCATCCAGGCTTATGAGTTTTTGGACCTGACACCGATGTCCATCAGCGTTGACCTGAAGAGCGCACTCAGCCGCCAGAACATCCGTATCGACGTTCCGTCAAGCTTTACGGTGGGTATTTCCACAGAGGCCGGTGTTATGCAGAACGCAGCGGAAAGGTTACTGGGCCTGAAGCTTGCTCAAATTCAAGACCTTGCCAAAGATATCATTTTTGGTCAGCTGCGTCTGGTTATCGCCACGATGGATATCGAGGAAATCAACACCGACAGGGATAAGTTCCTTGATGCCGTATCCAGCAACGTGGAAACTGAATTAAAGAAAATAGGTCTTCGCCTGATCAACGTAAACGTTACTGACATCAGCGACGAATCGGGCTATATCGTTGCCCTTGGTAGAGAAGCCGCAGCAAAGGCCATCAATGACGCGAAACGTACCGTTGCGGAAAAGGAAAGAGACGGTGCCATTGGTGAGGCAAATGCGCGGCGTGACCAGAGAATCCAGGTGGCTTCCGCCGATGCTGATGCTATTAAGGGTGAAAACGAATCCAAGGCTCAGGTGGCTATGTCCAATGCTGTACGCCGTGAACGCGAAGCAGAAGCCTTAAAGATTGCTACCTCATCTGAAAAGATACAGACAGCAAAGGCGTTAATGGAAGCCTATGTTGCCGAGCAGGAAGCTGAACAGGCGCGTGCCGCCCGTGAAAAAGCCACCCAGGAAGCAGACGTTCTGGTGAGTGCTGAAATCGAAAAGAAGAGGCTTGAACTGGAAGCAGAAGCACAGGCCGAGCAGACCAGACGCCTGGCAAAGGGTGATGCCGATGCCATCTTCATGAAGATGGAAGCTGAAGCCCGCGGTACACAGGAAATCCTGACAAAACAAGCCATGGGTTATGCACAACTGGTTCAGGCAGCAGGCGGTGACGCTGTGAACGCTACACGCATGTTGCTTGCAGACAAGATGGAAGAGTTGATGAAGGTTCAGGTTGAAGCCATCAAGAACATCAAGATCGATAAAGTCACTGTCTGGGACGGCATGGGCGGCAAGGAAGGCACCACAGCAACTGCCGGTTTCCTTTCCGGAATGCTGAAATCCATTCCTCCAATGAATGAAATGTTTAAAATGGCCGGCATGGAGCTGCCCGAAATCCTGGGCAAAAACGCTGAGAAGCCTGAGACGGCAGAGCCCGCGGCCAACGAAGCCATACACCAATAAAATTGTTTTAAAGCTTTCCATAATATAATACCATAATATCACCTTCGAGCTCACGAAACCATTCGTGGGTTCTTTTTTTGCGTTTTATTCTATATAAACCGTGGTAAAAATGGATTAACAGAAGTTGTTTTTTTTGATAAAAGGGGTTAGAATAGATTTACAGGAAACAGATTTATAGAATCAATGTGCGGTCAAGCCAATATTTGCTTGCAGCGCTTTCACCAGCCATAAAAAGGTCCATTTCTTCACCGGGGGGGAAGGTGTTCATTTGGATAAAAAGATGAAAGTACGCCGTAATGTTCCGTCCATTCTGAAAGCAATAGATGTATCCAACGATGAGCAGCAGATCGAGCTGTATGAAAACATTCTGATAGCATTGTTCGCATCGCCGGTTCTTGTAGTTGGCGTGTTAGTGCACATCTTCATCAGAAACGTATTATGGCACAGGCCTTACCAGGAAACATTATACAGCAGCATCTTTTATATCTTGATTGCCGTGTTGTTTGAAATGGTTACACGAATACCCATCAAACCACGTCGAATGACACATTATGTTTCCATACTGATAAACCTTTGGTTCCTTTATACAATTGATCATTTCTTTATTGATGTAACCCCGGCTGTTTTAACCATGGTCTTTATTCAAATCGTCCTGGCCATAATCCGAACAAACCGCGTTATGATTTATTATGTGGGTGCAAGCCTGATCATCGCGGGTATTGACCTAAGGATTTTCCAAATTGGTAAAACGGTAGTGATGGATGAAGCTTATTTTCTGGTACAGTTTGGATTGTTTTTTGTCCTGTTCATTGCAGCGACCATTGTGATGAAGGTCAATGAAAACCGGCTCACAAAAGAAAGAAAGATGCTTGCGGAGGCCCTGAAACAAAAAGAGGAAATTCTTCAGCTTTATGAGGAAATTTCTGCAACCGAAGAAGAGCTTCGCTGCCAGAATGAACAGCTGACAGAATATAATGAGCAAATTCTGGAGAAGGAAGTAAGGCTGAACTATATCTCATATTTCGATACGCTGACGGGGCTGCCCAACCGGCAAATGATCCTTGAACGGCTTCAGTCGATGTTACGGTTGAACCAAAACAGAAATCCAATATATATTGTCTTTTTTGATATTGATAATTTCAAGCATGTCAATGATACCCTGGGTTATCGCGCAGGGGATGAATTGCTGAATAAGGTTACAGAAATCCTGAATCAGAACATGGCGCAGGAAGATCTGGCAGGAAGGCTGGGCGGAGATGAATTTGCATTGCTGATTCAACAGCCCATGGATGAGGACAGTGTTTTTCGATTCATTGACCAGATCCGCCAGTCCATTTCTGAAATAGAAATCCCGGAGGCTCGCAGCATCAAAACCTCCGCAAGCTTTGGCGTGTCTGTGTACCCCTTTGACGGCGAAGAAGAGATTGAACTGATGAAATGTGCTGATACAGCCATGTTTAAAGCAAAGGAAATAGGCCGGAACAACATACAGTTTTTTAGAGGAGAAATGAAGGAAGAAATCCTTCGAAGATTTGAACGGGAGAAACAACTAACAGATGCTCTGAAAAACGTTGAATTCTTCCTGGTGTTCCAGCCTCAATTCTCGCTGGATGGCAGCGACAACATCCGGGGCTTTGAAGCCCTCATCCGATGGAGGTCCTCCCGGGGCGTTATCAGCCCGATGGAATTTATTCCGCTGGCAGAAAAAACAGGGTTAATTATTCCCATTGGGAAATGGGTGATGCAAACCGCGTGCCAGATGTTTCAGAAGCTTTGTGAACAGTATGATCTGGATGCTTTGGTATCGGTAAATATATCGGCGGTACAGATGAGAGATGAGGGTTTTATTCAGTCGGTAAAGGACGTTTTGGAAGAAACCCGGCTGGATCCATGCAGGCTTGAACTGGAGATTACCGAGTCCATGCTGATCGATTCGCCGGAAGAAACCGTTCAGCTGCTGAAGGAATTGAAAGCATTGGGGATTCATATTTCACTGGATGATTTTGGAACCGGCTATTCCTCCCTGAATTATTTAAAAATGCTTCCCATTGACACACTAAAAATTGATAAAACCTTTGTAGATGACATTGCAGCTGAGCTATACTCCAAAAAACTGCTGGGGGACATGATACACATGGCACATCATCTGAACCTTCTGGTGGTTGCAGAAGGCGTGGAAACGCAAGAACAGCTGGAATTCCTGAGAGCCACAGGCTGTGACTACGCTCAGGGATATTTACTGGGCAGGCCGATAGAGATGAAGGCCATTCAGGAGCTGGTAGCCAGGATAAACGAAGAAACGACCAGGGGGACAGGTACCTTGGTTTAATTTGACCAGGGGGACAGGTCATTACTGTTCGCAGGTAATCAGGCGCAGCCTGCTGAACGGGGATTGTCATCCTGAACGATGTGAAGGATCTTGCATTACTCCTGACAAGATCCTTCGCTGCGCTTCTGTACCGCACTTCGGTTACATCATTGCAAGCATAATTTTTTGTTGCTATAATAATGAAAGGCAGCGTGAAGAATTATCCACATTTGTTGGAATCCTTATCATGTTGATTCAGGGAGAACACGGATGACTCGTGAACTGCAAAAAATAAATTTTATTGCAATTGTTGGTGCTTTTCTTTGTGCGGCAGCCAGCTTTTTCTTTATCCCCTATCCCGGTAATAAAGAGATGCTCACGAACAGTTCCATACTTACCCTTATTACCATTCCTCTTTTTCTGTACGGTGTTATTCAGCCAGACAGGGATGTAATACCGGGTAAAAAGACAGGTAAAGCGACTAACATTTTTATGATGATTTCAGATTTATTCAATAAGCGGTACAGTGCCGAATTGATGACGGATTCAGATAACTGGGTTTTCCGCAGAACGTGGAACCCATGGTGTATGTTTGTTGCGCTGTTGCTTGGACTGGCTGCATGTGTTCCTGTCATAAACAATTCCAATCGTACTTATCTGCTATGCATACTTGGGTATGGTTTTTTCTTTGTGGTTTTATTTGCCCTTTCTATCTACTATCAATATTTCCAAAGCGAAGAGAACGGGGATGATCGCTTTGTAAAGTCTTCCAAGTGGCTCTTCTGGCTGATGGGGATACTTTTAATATCCGGCGGTTCCTTACATTATATGGAAGTGCAACGTAACGACTTTGGCAGCCAAAGATACCTGAAGCAATGGAATGAAACGAAAAACAAGCAGCAGCCAAAAATCTATAACGATGAGTTCCCCAGCGATATCAGCTGCATTTCTGAGGAAGAGAAGGCTGATATCATTGCGTCCCTGCAAAAAGATTACGGAAAAGAAATACTATATCGTTTTATGGATAAAGGGTATGTTCAAAAAGACTATGAAAACCGCTATTACAGCGAATTGATGGTGGCGGTGGCGACAGGCAGCAGTGATGATGTTGATGTGTACATGTACCGAAAATACCATACAGAAAATGATGAGTATGAAAAGAATGATGTCATTCTGTTCACTGTCTTCAAATCGGAAACCATGAAGAAGCTCGACCTTTTTCCACTGGAAAAGGACCTGCTGTTCAGGGAGGAGTCGCAAAGTTCATCTGAAACCACAAAAGTCACGGATGAAAACTTTATAACAAACAACTGCATGTTTGATGATAATGGTAATTTATTGGTCATGGGTGAAAACGGGTATGAACCCTATACCTATGAAGAGCATCCGGACATTCCGGCCAGCATTTCCAAAATCATTAAAGTGTTGGACGAAGGAGGAAATTACCTCAAACTGGATTACCAGGACAAAAAGCTGTTCCTGTATTATGGGCTAGAAAAGACTAAAAGCCAGATTGTCGGCGGCAATGGCGTCGATATTTTCAATTTCAACATCGATACGGAAAAGGGGATTGTTTCATTTTCTGTTGAATTGTTAACCTTCGACGGATACATTGAAGATGATTATCGCCCCCACCTGCTGCAAACCTTCAACTTTTTGTTTGGCGACAGCGGTACGAAGATCTACGATTATCTGATGACCTTTTACGATCAAGCCCTTGAAGATGGCACGGAGGATGAGACCCTGATTGACGGGATGAAGGTTACTTACCGGTTTACCCCGAAACACAGATTAACTGTTTTTTAAACCCTGGCAAGTGAGTGGGCCCCGCCCTCTGGCCGAGGATATCCGGCTAGTTGCCATAAAGTTGTCACCAAAATTCGTCAAAACCATATGCTGGTATTATAAAAGCCAGTACAAAGTTTAAACGAACGGAGGTGTTTGATATATGCCTGATGGATTCTTTAGCCCATTCGGAGGTTTTGGACCAAGATTTCGTCCAAGGTTTAGACGTAGATTTATAAGGCCAGTAATTATACCGTTTTTCTTTTTCAGGCGCAGATTTTTCTAAAGCCGGAAGCCAGAGGGCGGGGCTAAGGAACCTTTGCTCAATTAAGCAAAGAACCCGGGCCTCCGCCCTCTGGTCTGCTAAATCAGATCATTGAACAAGGCGGTTACATCAACCGACAACCCCTTGAATGCAGCCGATTGTGCAGTGCTTCCTTTTTCATAATGCTTGAGCATATCAATTCCCCGATCTGCACAGCTATATACCAAAATGCTTTGCTGCCGTGTTTCAATCGACCCCTATTTCTTTGGCCGCAGCATTACCCGACAGGCTGAATTTCTCATATGTTCGTACAACCATTAATACTGCCTGTTCACTTGTGGTAACCCCTTTGGGATCTACGTTTCCTTTATTGCCTTTCAGAAGGCCATTTTTGTTCATAAACATCACAGGCTCATAAGCCCATTGTGATATAACCTTTTCATCTGAAAAGCTGTCAGCCCCGTCAATTGAAAAATCCGCGCGGGGCAGCAGCACTAATCGCCCGATAGATCATCGTAGCAACCTGTTCCCGGTTGGTCAACGCGTCGGGATCAAACCGGTTGTTTCCAACCCCGTTCACAATACCCAGTTGATATGCTTTATAAACCTCGGGGTTATTCGTGTCGGAGAATACCCTCGTCTGGCTGCAGACAACCTTCCCAGCCATATTCTCGTAAAGTGCCATAATGACCTCACAAATTTCTTCCCGGGTTATCGACGCATTCATCCTGCCTTTGATCATGTCGGTGATAAGACTGTATTCCAAGGCTCGGTCAAGTTCCGGAACAGCCCACGAACTGGCATTGGCGTAAGCCCCAAGGGCTGACCGGTTCCCAAGATGAGCCATATTTGAATAGAGCGAATAACAGGGGGTAAAGGAACCATCCCTTTGTTTCACGTAATATGCGAATCGGACACGAAATGAATATAGATTTTTCCCGATGTTCATTGAATTATCTGAATCATGAATAAATAGTTTTTCTCCTTGCGTTAAGTGCACCTGGCCGATTGGTTCCCAATCATGCCCAGATGCCCTGTATTCGATTTCGTAGTACAAAGAATCACCTTCCGCAAGTGATGTTTCGCCTAACTTCTTTACAGATTCCGGCGCAGTAAATGCAAGCATGATACCCTTATCCCCTGTATCATCATCTGTAACCTGCTCCGCTGAAAGTTTAGCGGGTGATTCAATAACGAGAGTATCTGCCGCATTGATATATAAAGCAGTTGAGATGCAAATAGCAAATATGAAAGCAATGAAAATATTTTTTTTCATTTAAAATGCCTCCTGCACACTATTCATTCGCCAACAATATCCTATAGTAACATATTGGAAAAGTTTCTTGTGGGACAGAGGGGACAAGGAACCTGGGCCCCGCCCTCTGTCCCATATGGTGTCAAACAGTAACTATAGATGTATAGAGTTAGAAATGAAAAATGATCCAGTTGTATGTTATTATAACAACAGAGACTATTGCCTGCAATCACAACGTACCTTTTCCCACCCTCTTTCTGCCGAAAAATGAAACTTAAATCCACACCTCATGCATCTAACCCATTGAAAGGATGTGCATTGTTGTTGAATGAACAAGAGCAGGCATGGGTAGACCAGCTGCAGGCCGGCCAAATTTCCGTAATGGAACAGCTGATAGATACCTATGGCAGCAGAATGAAACGTACCGCATTCCTGATGA
Source organism: uncultured Ruminiclostridium sp. (assembly GCA_964450305.1). GTDB lineage: Bacteria > Bacillota > Clostridia > DSM-8532 > DSM-8532 > JAAYJG01. The sequence continues at coordinate 13,944 of CAYVFB010000037.1, read as the reverse complement.
CGGGAGATGAAGGCCTGGCGGAAGATTGCGTACAGGAAATGTTTATCAGCTTCTATTATAATATTCGTTCCTTTCGAGGGGAAGCCTCTGTAGGTACATACCTGTATCGCATCCTGATGAATGCCTGTAAACAAAAACTGCGCAACCAATGGTTTAAAAAAGTGACACCTACCGATGAAATACAGGAATATGACGAGAAAAGCATCGAGGAAGAGGCTATCCGGAAAATGAGTATTCACAAAGCGCTTGCCCGGCTAAAGCCGAAATACCGGGAGGCTTTGGTGCTGTATTATTTCATCCAGTTAACGGTGGATGAAATTGGTCTGGTGATGAACGAAAGCAGCAATACCATTAAAACGAGGATGAAAAGAGGCCGTGAACAGCTAAGGCCATACCTGGAAAGGGAGGGGTTTGGTAATGGAATACCGGAAAATGTATGAGGATGAGCTCACAGCCCGAATGCATGAAGAGACAGCACATATGACCCTGTCGGAAGAAAAAAAGAAAACGATGTTCCTTGCGCTGCAAAAGAAAAACAATCCCATTCACCGGTTTTTGGAGCGGGAAATCACAATCCCCGTGAAAACAGTGATAGCGGCTTGCGCCATCATTATTGTCGTGGCTGTTGCAGTGTCCATTCCCTTATTTCGGGTCAGTGAAAAGGATCTGCAGGAAAACAAGGTTATTATTATTCAGGAAGGAAGAGTATAATGGTTATTCGTATCAAGGGAAAACAACTTGTGGCAGCAAGTGTGATTTTACTGGGTATCATTTTAATCATCACAAACCTTGGGGGGAGCCTCCTTTATCAAGTTGCCAATCTTATGGACAGAATGGGGCACACCGAAAATGCCAATGTTTACTACAGCAGAATTTCCAATCTTTTTTCTAATAAAAACAGCGGCATTCTGGCGGAATATAAACGAATACAAAATATCATAAAAGAAGGTAACTTCAGATATTCCGATACATTTTCCGTCATAACCGACGGTGCTATCTCCACTTCAGGATATATCGGATATAAAACCGTTGACGACGTGAATGCGCAATACGAAACCCTGAAAACAAACCAGGCGGCTAAGCCTGAATTGATAGCGGAATACACCATGGCCACAGCCCTGGTGAATTGGTTTGGAGGCAGAGCCGATAAGGCGGTTGAATTGCTTGAAGCGTTGGGAACGGAGGATGAAAAGCTGCTGGAGTATAAAAAGCTTCACCTGGCAAATATGTATTTTTATCTTGGAGAAACAGGAAAAAGCCTGCAAACCATTGATGACATGAAGCCACTGACCGGTTTAGAGGGATACCAGGAGGATATCGAAGTTCTGAACCGACTGTTTGATGGCGATGTTGAAGTTGCCTTTGAACAACCAATGCTCTACAAATACGAGCCCAATAGCTTTAATTGCCTGGAGGAACCGCTGAAATTTACGCGCAGCCTGATAGACGCATTGCGTGGCTTTATTTCAAACGCGAAGGACGGTACAGTGAGGAATACTCTTTCCGGACGGATTACACTGGAGGGAGAACCACAGAAGAATTTGATGGTTTTTGTGAAGGACGCCGAATACCAAAACGGATGGTCCAGCATGATTGGCAACGGAGACGGCCTGATTGGCCTGGGAATCTCCGATGAAGAAGGGCATTTCACAATAACCGGCATCCCGGACGGCGTTTACGGGATGACAATGTATATTCCCTGGCAACGCATTACCGGGAAAAACATCAGTTTTCATTCAGATTTTGATATGGTTTTGAAAGGAAATACAAATAGAACGGAAGATATTAGCCTGTCGTATCCCATCCGGGTGAGTGTGGAACAAGCAGATAATTCGCTTACCTTTCAATGGAGCGAAGAGTTGCCTGTGGACGGAACCAGTTCGCTGTCCCTGTCTGAATTGGAAGAAAAAGATGGGATGCTATACAGAACCAACAACAGTTACTATGTGCAGCAGCTGAAGGGCAATGGGCTGACCATCGATATAAAAGAAGCCCGGGAAAAAGCCTATAGGATGGGCTACGCCTATAGCGGCAAACCGGATCCGAAGGAATATATTGAGCCCCTATACCATTCAGGCCAATACGGCTATACTTTATACGGCTATACGGATAACAATATGCTTCACTTTACCAATCAAGGGATATACCCCAATCTGCGTCCACCCCATGTGACCATCCGCGGCAGCGAGTGGACAAGGGAGGATCTGCTGCTTCTGGACGGGAAATTTGAAGAAGCCAGCTTGGCATACGAAGCGCTCCTGGAAAAGGAGCCGGAGAATATTCACGCCATGAAAGTTTTAAGCAGAATGTATGATATCGGGTATAATGCACAGGAAGGAGACAGCTTGTTTTTTAATCTGGGCGGGAAGAATGAAGAACGGGCATTGGAGCTGCTTCAAAGGTTGGACGCCCTTGTTGGCGGCAATTATATCAAAAGCGCTTTGGCGGCTCAATACCAGGATATGAAACAGTATTCGAAAGCGATAGAGCTTCTGGAAGTGCTTCAAAACGAAGAACCCACCCCATACACTGATTTGGAGATAGGTCGGATGCACCTGTACATGAACAGGTTTACAGAATCGGTGGAATACTTTCAAAAGTACGCACAAATGACGGGGAACGGAACCCTGAATCTCTTCCTGCCGGTATTTCTGATGAATGATGCGGATTTGCTGACAGAAAGCGCCGGGGCATACAAAACACTGATTCATACGGACATTCAGGAACTTGTGGACGAGTATACCGGGATGCAAAAGGAAGATTATCAGGTTTTCTTTGATATGGTTGCGCAGAACAGGGCAGAGGAAGCTCAAAGCTGGCTGGATGGGCGGAATGATGAATTAGGCCAATTCCTGAAGGCTGTATTCTTTTTAACACGGGATACCAGCCAGATGAGTCCTGACGAAAAGAAAAACACTTTCCGCCAATACCATCAGCAAATACAGAACCCCGTTCTGGATGGACTGTTGGTTTATATGGGAAGAGAGCTTATCAGCAGCGCATATGGCACCCCGCTGGATACTCCGTAATAACCTGCAGATTAACCACGAACAGAATGATAGAATCTTTGACAAGGGAGCCGGCCCGGATACCCTGCTTATTCATTAAAAACATATATAGGCATGTAATCATACAGGCTGCGGGTTTCTTACCCTGGAATCCAGATTTTATGAATAAACTAGCTTTTCTGAAAGGCCTCCAAACCTAATAACATCCGGACTCTGAGAAAATTCAATAGAGTCCGGATATTTCTTATGTTCATCGTAGTAAAGTTATTCCTTAAAAAACCCCTTGACAAACAATTACTTCGGGTATAGAATTAAATTAATTCGACGGAGGAAGTAAATTGGAACTGAATCAGAACAACTTTGAAGAAACCCTTTTTGAATATGTGGAACAGTTTCGGGTTCTTATCGCACCGGAGACCTGGGGCAATATATTGGCGGAGTGCTCAAAGAATGAATTACTGGTACTGTTGCTTTTATACCAGAAGGGTGAGAGCAATATGTCACAAATAGCCGAGTATCTCAATGTTCCGTTGAATACAGCCACGGGTATCATCAGCCGGATGGAGAATAAAAAGATGGTCGACAGGAACCGTCATCCCGAGGATAAACGGGTGGTGACCATCACATTATCTGACGGCGGAAGACGGCAAATGGCCGAGATTATCAAAAGCTTTTCATATTATGGTCAGCGAATAATGACCGTTTTAACACAGGATGAACTCGAACTGCTGGGTCGTGTTCTCGATAAAGTGATAAACCTGCTCAAGGAAGTAAAGCTGCAGGGTTCACAAGAACCGCCCAAACAGATTAGGAAGATCGTCATTGAATAGCTTCGATGAAATGCGAACAACTGGTTCGCTTTTTCAACATCAAATACTTCGGCGAAGGAACTATTCGAGCGATGAATAAATTAAGTCTTACAGACAAAACAGGTTGGAAATAAACAAGTAAGTTAATCAAACCGAACAAACGGAGGTAGAAATAATGACCCGAGTATTAATCTTTACCGGTAAGGGCGGCGTCGGAAAGACAAGTGTTGCCGCTGCCCATGCCAGGAATTCAGCGAACGAGGGCAAAAAAACCCTGATTGTCAGTACCGATATGGCCCACAATCTCAGTGACATATTTGAAGTACCCATTGGTAAAACCATTCACGAGGTAACTGCCAATCTTGATGCTCTGGAGATTGATCCGAATTACATTATGAATGAAGATTTTTCACAGATGAAGCAGGCCATCACGAACCTGATTGCTTCGTCCGGGATGCCTCTGGGCGATATTAGCCAACTTTCGGTCTTCCCGGGCATGGATGAGCTCTTCTCGTTGCTAAAGATCATGGACATCTATGAAAAGGGAGAATATGAACGAATCATCGTTGATTGTGCTCCTACCGGAGAAACCCTGGCATTACTGAAATTCCCGGAGTTCCTCTCATGGTACATGGAAAAATTCTTTCCCATCGGCAAGTTTGCGATGAAAGTGTTGTCGCCCATTTCAAAAACTGTTTTTAAAATTCAACTACCAGACAAAAATGCCATGTCAGACATAGAAAAGCTCTATTTGAAGCTGATACAGCTGCAGGAGTTTATGAAAAACCGCGAAACAACCTCCATCCGGCTGGTGACCATGCCCGAAAAAATGGTTGTGGAAGAGACAAAACGGAATTTTATGTACATGAATCTCTACGATTATCTTGTGGATGGCATTTATATCAACCGCATTCTGCCAAAAGACATGGACAATTCCTTCTTCAGAGAATGGATCAGCATACAAAATCAGTATGTTGAGGAATTGGAATCGGTTTTTGATGGCCTGCCCATCTATAAAATTCCCTGGTTCGACACTGATTTGAATGGCTTGTCCGGTGTGGACCGCATTGAACAGGCGGTTCTGAAGGGAAAGCCCATATTTGCGCTGCACGGGGATCTGGTTGGACAACATTTCGAAAAAATCGAAACCGGCTACGAACTCAAACTGCAGCTTCCTTTCATTGAAAAGGGCGAAGTGAAGCTTCATGAATCAGGGACAGACATTATTTTTAAAATCGGAAACTTTAAGCGCTGCATCCCAAAACCCAGTACCCTTAGAAACTATGGGGTGACAGGTGCCAAATTATCTGAAGGCACCTTGATGATGACCTTTACCGAAGGAGGTACACAATCATGAACCGAACAAATACAATGGCCTTCATTCAGAAGATGATACAGGCAAAAAGAATGGAAGCGGAAGCCTTGATGCTTCTCGTGCCGGAAAAAACCAGAGGACACATAAAAGTTATAGGAAAAGAGCTGGGTGCCATCATGATGGATTGTTTGGCGGAAGTATTCATCAAGACGGGGAGATCTGAAGTTGATAAAGTGAAACAGGATACGGCACCGGCAGTCCGAAAGGTAGATATCGGGTAAAAATATTGAAGGGAGATTCATGCAGGCAGCTACACTGTGTGGAGTGAAAATGATGAGAATATTATTGTATACCGGAAAAGGCGGGGTCGGAAAAACAAGCATTAGTGCTGCTACAGCCGTAAAACTGGCAAGCGAAGGCAGCAAGGTCATGATTATGAGCACGGATCAGGCCCACAGCCTTGGGGATTCCTTAGGCATTCCCCTGAGCGGAACCTCACAAAGGATCGCTGAGAATCTGGATGCCCTTGAAATTGATGTTGCGGAAGAAAATGAGAAAGCCTGGGGTAATTTCAAAGGCTTCTTTAAGGATTTGCTCAACTCAAGAGCCTCAGGAGGAATTGAGGCAGAGGAGATTCTGGTTTTTCCGGGACTGGAGGAGTTATTTGCCTTATTTAAAATATTGGAGATCTATGATAAGAATCAATATGATGTGCTGATCGTCGATTGTGCCCCTACCGGAGAAACCCTTTCATTGCTGAAGTTTCCCGAAATGTTTGGGGAGATGCTCAAGAAAACCCTGCCGATGAAGAAAAAAGCGACTAAAGTGGTTCGACCATTGGTGCAGACATTAACGAAAATTCCATTGCCGAAGGACGAGGTGTTTGATGATTTTGAACGGTTGATGGACAAATTGGATCGGCTTCAGGAGCTAATGCTCAACAAAGATATTGTGTCCATCCGTATTGTCACCACACCTGAAAAAATTGTCATCAAGGAAACCAAACGGAATTTTACATGCTTACACTTGTACGACTATAATGTGGATGCAATTATCATAAATAAGGTATACCCGGACGAAGCTTTGGCCGGCTATTTCAATAAATGGGTGAAGCTGCAGCGGGATGGTCTGAACGAATTGAAAGAAAGCTTCAGAGACATTCCTGTTTTTCAGCTCGAGCTGCAAAAGCAGGAGCTGAAAACCATACCGGTGCTTCAAACGATCGGTGATCTGTACGGCAAATACAACCCTCTGGATGTGCTTGCAAGACAGAAAATTTTTACGATTACGACAGAGGAGGACCGCTACAAAATGGAAATCAGCCTTCCTTTTGCGGACAAAACCGAAATGGAACTGGGGCAGAAAGACGGCGAAATTCAGATCTCGATCAAGAACGAAAAACGCTGCTTTTCTCTGCCGGACTATTTACGGGGCAAGGAAATAAGCAGCGCCAGAATGGAACAGGGAAAGCTAGTTATCCAGTTTTAGAATCAAGGGGACGGTTCTCTCGTTTCATCCGAATCAGGAGAAACGTCCCCTTGATTACAATTGATGGATGAGTTGCCATGGGTATGGTTTTATGATAATATGCAGATATGTTATTGTTTTCTCAACTTATTCTGACTTCGATGAACAAGCGTAATAAAAAGCAGGAAACTCAATAATGATGAGCCTCCTGCTCTTTTTGTAAATAAAACTGAAACCATGAATATGCTCCATCTTGATGGAAAGAAAAAAGAGGAATAGGCATGAGAGAATTCAGGATAGGAAACCTGACGATAAAGCTTCCGATCATTCAGGGAGGCATGGGTGTAGGCATTTCCATGTCGTCACTGGCCTCTGCGGTTGCCAATGAGGGTGGAGTGGGTGTCATCGCCACGGCGGTGATTGGAGTGGGTGAAAAAGATTTCTTCACCAATTTCCTGGAAGCGAACATACGCGCTTTAAAAAAGGAAATCCGCAAGGCCAGGGAATTGACAAAAGGAATTCTGGGCGTGAATATCATGACGGCGCTAACCAATTATTCTGATATGGTGAAAACAGCACTGGAAGAAGGAATTGACATCATTTTTTCCGGAGCCGGTCTTCCGCTGAATCTTCCATCGTTTTTAACCGGTAAGGAAAAGACGAAGCTGGTACCCATTGTTTCTTCCGGAAGAGCGGCCAGGATTATCTCAAAAAGGTGGCATGAGAAGTATAACTACATTCCCGATGCAATTGTTGTAGAAGGCCCCCTTGCCGGAGGGCATTTGGGGTTTAAAAGGGAACAACTGCAGGACAGTGATTTCTCTTTGGAAAAGCTTGTACCGGAAGTGATCAATGAAATGAAGCTGTGGGAGGACCAAGGCGGGAAACCTATACCAGTGATTGCCGCAGGTGGAATTTATGATGGAGCGGATATCCGTAAATTTATTGATATGGGCGCTGCAGGGGTACAAATGGCGACCCGCTTTGTAACCACTTATGAGTGCGATGCCTCCGAGGAATTTAAGAATGCTTATATCCGTGCAGAGAAAAAGGATATTGAAATTATCGACAGCCCGGTAGGAATGCCGGGCAGAGCCATTGGCAACGAATTCATTGATGCGGTGAAGGAAGGCAAAAAGCACCCGCTCAATTGCCATTTCCATTGCATTAAAACCTGTGATGTTACAAACAGCCCCTATTGCATTGCGATGGCACTGATCAATGCATTGAAGGGCAATATGAAGCATGGGTTTGCTTTTGTAGGTGAAAATGCTTATAGGGCAAAGGAAATTGTATCGGTCAGGGAGCTGATAAATTCATTGAAAATGGAATATGCGACCGATTCTTGCACACCTCTCATTCACAAAAACGCTTCCTTTCGGCTAATGTAGGATGTACATATATTATAGCCGAAAAAATTCTATTAACAACAGTTTATGAAAAAGTGCATATCAGACGGGATCAGAAACCCCCTGCATTTCTATTATGAATAGGCATCTGGATGTGTTCTATCAGCGACACGCGACACCATATATTTCAGAGAAAAGCTATGCTTTTCTCTGAATTTAGCGCCTTACTTCAGTACCACTTCCACAAACCGCTGTAAAATCGCCGAGACCTCGGCACGGGTGGCGGTTTCCTGCGGAGCGAATACTCCGCCGGCGCGCCCGCCGATGACGCCGGTGGTTTGGCAGTAGAGAGCCGCAGCTTTAGCATAATACGAAATGCTGTCGGCGTCGGGGTAATTGAGTGCGGTATCCATGCCATTCGGCAGCACGCCGAGTAGGTCTGCGAAACGGTACAGTATCACCGCCACCTGCTCGCGAGTGATTGGCATGTCGGGGGCGAACTTGTCGTCGCCGACACCTCCGATTATACTGTTCTCCGACGCCCAGGCTGTGTATTTGCCGTAATAAGCGCTGTAGTCGCAGTCGGTGAAGGCGTGAGCGCTTGACGCTTCAATCCCGCCATGGCTGCGCTCGTAAAGCCTCCCGATAACCGTTGCGAACATGGCGCGGGTCATTCCCGTATCGGGTGAGAAGGTATTGCCGCCTGTGCCAACGAAGATTTCCCGTTCGGTCACAAAGCCGATATATCCCGTCGCCCAATGGCCGGTGATGTCCGTGAAGCTCTTATCGTTATGCATAACCGAAACGGTCACACCTTCGGGTGCTATGTACTTGCCATTTGCCGCAAAGCCGACGAACACCTTGTTGCCGTTGGTGTCAGAGAAATATGGCACACCCGCCGATTCATCGTAGCTTCCGGCGTTTCTGACCACCAGTGCGTAGGGCGAGAACTCCGTCGCCTCGAAAACAAGATACCACACGCCATCCTTGTGCAAAAGGCGTGATGTAATCTCCGTCACAACGCCGCTGTCGGATTTATGCACGACAGAGAGCAGTTCCTTCTTGTTGAGCAGGTTTTCCGGTATCGGCAGGTAGATGGTCACGGCATAGCCGGTCGCAGGTTCCGTTTTTTCGTTTGTGCCCTTGATATACAGGGAGATGTCAAAGGGATAGACCTCGTCTGCCGCTCCCAAACCGAAGCTTGCCACATCCTCCGCCGTATCCGTAACCTTGATTTCAATTGAGTTTGAAAAGGCGTTGTCCATGTTCGCTTCGGCAGTTATTGTGCCTGCGACGTCTTTGAAAACCTTGCTGCTGGTCTCAGTTACAGTGATAGTCTTTTCCGTCGGCGCCGGCGTCGTTTCTGAATCGCCCCCGCTATCGCTGTGCGTCCATTTAGCGTAGACGGTCATCGTGGCATTTACGATTGTTGCGGATGTAAACTCCGTACCCGTGCCGTTTTCACCTGTGAACCAGCCGCCAAAGGAGTAGCTGCTTCTCGTTGGGTCAGAGGGGAAATTGCCGCTTCCGATGCTCTCTCCCGCATTGACGGTCTTAATGGCGCAGACAGAGCCATTTGAGCTGAAGGTGATGTTATAGGTTGTGACCGGTACGGCGCTTACTGTTATATTAAAGTCCTGTGTGTAATCCGTGTTTGCGGTTGCGCCGTTTGCTATCGTCGCCCGGACAACGACAACACCTGCCGCCGAAGTAGAGAGTATGTTCCCCGCAAGCGACGCGCCCACATCTCCCGCGTTATACACGCTCCATGTGACGGTTTGATTCGTCGCGTTGCCTGGCACAACCGTTCCGGTCAGCGTGAGCGGTGTACCCGCGGTCACCGTATCCGGCACTCCGATAATCCCTGTTACCGGCACAGAGCTGTCCACGATATTCGTTGTCACATCCAGCTTTGTGCTTGTTTCCGACGCCATATGCGTCGCCGTTTCTTTTACACGCTGGTATATGTCATAAGCGGTACTCGCTGAAAGTGACGTAAAAACGTTACTGTCCTGCCATGTGCCCGTTCCGACAGCCGCACCGTCGGCGACAAGCAGGTATTCATAGCCCGCGAAAGCTTCCAGGGTTATACTGTTGTGTGTTTGTCCGTCCAACACAGGAACTGCGCCTGTCGCTGTCGCGCAGTCTGCTTTATTCACAGACGAAGTTGGGTTACT
>CAYVFB010000037.1:0-3719 GCA_964450305.1 uncultured Ruminiclostridium sp. | reverse complement strand
GATCGTACTGCCGCTGTTGCTGAAGCCTCCAATACCCGGGCTCATTACGAAACCTGTGGCCCTGACCGTCCCAGCCGTTATTGTAATGTCGGCGCCGCCAATGCCTGCATAACCATTTAACCTGTAATAGCTGCCGCCACCGCCGATTGCGGTTATTGTCCCGCCTTCGATTGTAATACGACCGCAGGCAGCGAATCCGCCGCCGCCGATGCCCGCGCCGCCGCCGGACGCACCCATTCTATTGGACATGGCACCCGTGGCGTTCACAGTACCGCTCAAAAACGTCATCGTGCCGCTCTTTTGCCCCTTTCCTCCGCCGATGCCTGCGCCGCCGCCGTTGATAAGGCTGCCGCGAGCGGAGGCATTGAGCGTACCGCTGCCGGACACCGTCAGTTCCGCGCCATCCGGGCATTGCAGTCCGGCACAGGCCAAGCCGCCCGTCGTGGTCAGTGTGCCGTTATTTTCAACGGTCAGCTCCGCCGTGGCATCCATTGAAATACCAGGAGCCGTGGCACCGCCCGTAAGAGTGGACGTTGTGCCGCTTTCCAATATAAGTTTGCTGTCTGCGCCTGTGAACCTTAGCGGGCAGACGCCGGAATAAGCGTTGTTGTCGATAATTATGTTCTGCAGCGTCAGATTTACCCCGGCTTCGCAGATGATCCGGACACCCGTTAATGTGACGGAGTTGCCCGTCAATGTTACAGACCTTCCCTCGCCGATCGTGATCACATCGCCGTTAACGCAGGCGGATATATCCAGCGTCTCGCCGTCTCCGGGCGCATAATCCGCCGCGGACGCCGTCACGGGAAAGGTGCATATCAGAAGCGCCGGTATCAGTATTACCGATAATAGTTTCGTCATGTTTTTCATTCATCCACCCCCATAAAAAACCGTCACTGTTTTTCACTCAAGATAAAAATGAGCGCCGGAGCAATATTGAAATAAAAGTAAACCGATTATCGTATTCATCATTATCAAAAAAATTATATCAAATAGTTGGGCGAAAAACTGGAAGCGAAAGGTCAAATTTTGACAACCTTTGACAGGCTCAGCCATGATGGCGCCATCAAAACCAAGCCGGAGCAGAGATACACCAATATTGACATGGCAATAAACAGAACTGTTTTTCGACTCATGGATAGGAAAATTGAAACCAGGAGCTTATCATGATAAACTGAAATCGTGAGTTCTCATGATAAAAAATATAGGCGGGTATCTCTATGCAAAATAAACATGCCGTTATCAGCGCGTCAGCGTTCCTAATACTTATTATATTTGTTCTTTCATCGTTGGCAATGCTTACAGGCCGGGTCGAGCAGGAAGTGCCTGATACGCTGCCTGGATACGTCGGATTATTGGATTTTAATTTCAGCGGAAAGCTCGCCAGCATACCTTGTACAGCTTTCCTTTATTACAGGGAGTTTTATACACCCGAAGATTTTATGCTCGGTAACGTCAAAACCGAACCTGTTGTCCTGAACGAGGGCAGGGTTGATCCTGGAAACTACGGCACATATCGTATCATTGTTGAACTGCCTGCCGACGGGGGGACTTACGGCGTTAGCTCATACAGCGCCATGTATTCACAGCGTCTGTTTATTGATGGGAAAGAATATCCGTCCGTGGGTATTCCGGGTGAAACGAAGGAGACATCCGTACCCATGACAAAACATTATACCGTCTATTTTGTGCCCGATACGCCGGAGGTCGAAATAATCATTCAATTTGCTAATTTCAGTCATTACGACTATGGCGGGATTGTCCCGCTGTATTTGGGTATGCAGCAGACGATTACAGAGCGGGACGCGGCCGCGCAGCAGCGTGTCCATATCATGGTCGGCTGCACCATGACGGCTTTTCTGTTTTTTATCGGTATGTTTCTGTTCTTTCACAGGCGGTATGCTTTCCTGTGGTTTTCCCTGGCCAGCCTTTCCATCAGCATCCGTATGTTGATTGTTCAAGAGAAGGTCATTATGCTATTATTCCCCAACCTTCCCTGGAGGTTCTCCATTGGCCTTGAATATCTGGCGTTGATCGCTCTGATGCTGTCGTTTCTCCTGTATATCAACAGCGTTTTTTCGGGCGCACTGCACAAAAACGTATTACGTGTTTATGGAGTATTGTGCACACTGTATGCAGTTATTGTGCTGCTGACTCCGCCGATTATCTATACGCGGTTCATGCTCTGGTTTGAACTTTGTTCGGCTGCAGTCGGTATATATTTGTTGGCCGCGCTCGTATATAATGTTACCCGCAAAAAGGATAACCGTCATCCGGAGCACCTCCTGATACTTTCAGGTTCGCTTATTTTTATCATCATGGCGATCATGGATATTCAGATACATCGTTCCAGGGGATACACCTTGCCACTCGGATTATCCGAAATTGGCATGATGGTAATGATTTTTGTTAATATGATCGCTCTTGCCCTTCAATTTTCCAGTACCGAAACCGAGCTTGACAAGGCACGCCGTAATGAGCAGGTGACACAGCAGACGAATCTGCTGCTGGACAGAATGAGCCGTCTGAAATCTGAATTTATGGCAAATATCTCACATGAAATGCGCACCCCGCTGACGGTCATGTCAAGCTATGCGGGGCTGACTTCTCTGGAAATCCGGCACGGCGCTGTCAATGAAAAGACTCTCGATAATCTTGCCGTTATCAAGCGCGAGGCCGTCAGGCTGGCCGATCTGGTGGAACAGCTCAAGGTGGTCTCGCTGGAAAAGGAACGGGAGCTTGCGCTTACTGATATTGAGGCACTCTCTCTGTTGAATCGGGCGGCGGATTTCTGTGGCCCGATCTGCAGGAAAAAGAAGAATCATCTTGTTGTCAGTTCGAATCCCGGGGAAATCTACCTGCGCGTTAATTCCGATAGCATATTTCAGGCACTTATTAACCTTATTATAAATGCCAATCGTCATACGGAGGAAGGTAACATCCATTTGACGGTTCAGACGGGGGCTGAAAACGGTTTTGCGACTGTTTCGGTTTCCGACGGGGGCGAAGGGATCGACCCCGAACGGCTGCCGGATCTATTCAAACGGGGTATCAGCGGAGACGGCAGTTCAGGACTTGGACTTCCCATCTGCAAAGAGATCGTTGAGGAACACGGCGGCAGAGTTTGGATTGAAAGCGAAAATGGGAAAGGGACAGCAGTCCACTTTACCCTCCCCCTAAGAAAAGGAGAAGAACAGCAAGATGAAAAAAGCAACCATACTGATTGTTGAGGACGACCGCGACATATTAAATGCCAACCGCGCCGCGCTGGAGCTGGAAGGCTATGATGTCCTTACAGCGGATACGCTGTCAAAAGGCCGGTCGGCTGCGGAGGAGCTTTCGCCCGATTTGATTATACTGGACATACTGCTTCCCGACGGCAATGGTCTAAGCTACTGCGAGGAATTGCGGGGAAAAAGCGGCATCCGCATCCTGTTTCTCAGCGCACTGAATACGAGGGAAGATGTTCTCGCAGGGTTGCGTGCCGGTGGAGATGATTACATATCCAAGCCATACGACATGGATGAACTGCTTTTAAGAGTAGAGACGCTTTTGCGCCGCGGCAAGCTTATCGGGCAGGAAGAACCTCCTCTGCGCCTGGGTGGACTGGAACTGGATTTCGTCTCTCACCGGGCGCTTCTTTGCGGACAGGACATTCTGCTCAAGCCGAAAGAATTTTCATTGCTGGCCGTCCTCGCGCGCGAGCCCGGCAGAACGCT
>CAYVFB010000036.1:0-29555 GCA_964450305.1 uncultured Ruminiclostridium sp. | reverse complement strand
GCGGGGGACATTCCGCAAACACCCTGACCCGCGAAGCAGCGGTGTGTCCCCCTACCGAAATGAAGTTTACCGGACAAAAAATTGTAGAAACCCTGAAACAGAATTACATGCCCTATACGATGAGCGTCATCATCTCCCGGGCCATCCCCGAGATAGATGGTTTAAAGCCGTCCCATCGCAAGCTCTTGTACACGATGTACAAAATGGGTCTTTTAAAGGGAGCAAAAACAAAGTCGGCCAACGTGGTGGGGCAGACGATGAAGCTAAACCCCCATGGAGATATGGCCATTTATGAAACCATGGTGAGGCTGACCACCGGTAATGACGCGTTGCTGCATCCCCTGGTGGAATCCAAGGGAAACCTTGGAAGGGTCTATTCCAGGGACATGAAATTTGCCGCGCCCCGATATACCGAAGTCAAGCTGGCTGATATTGCCGCGGAGCTGTTCCGCGACATCGACAAAGATACGGTGGATTTTACCGACAACTATGACGGGACGATAAAAGAGCCATTACTGCTGCCGTCGGTTTTTCCGAACATTCTGGTGAACCCGAACCAGGGCATTGCTGTTGGCATGGCCTCAAATATCTGCAGCTTCAACCTGCGAGAGGTCTGTGAAACAACTATTGCCTACATTAAGAACGATAACATTCAAGTGCGGGATTATCTACAAGCGCCCGACTTTTCCACCGGCGGGCAACTGATCGTCAGTGATAAAGAGTTGGATCGAATATATGATACCGGTCGGGGAAGCTTTAAGGTTCGTGCCCGGTATCGGGTTGACAGGAAAAACAATTGTATCGAGATCTATGAAATCCCCTATACAACAACAACTGAAGCCATCATTGACACCATTGCGGATCTTGTGAAAAACGGTAAAATCAAGGATATCTCCGATGTCCGGGACGAAACTGATCTGAAGGGTCTGAAAATAACACTGGACGTAAAGCGCTCCACCGACCCTGAAACGCTGATGAACAAGCTGTATAAACTGACACCTCTGGAAGACAGCTTCAGTTGTAATTTCAACATCCTTATCAACAGCGTGCCCCAAGTATTGGGTGTGAAAGGCATTCTCGACGCCTGGATTGAATTTCGCATGCAGTCTGTCAGAAGGCAGACCGCATTTGATATCCAAAAGAAATCTGAACGGCTGCATCTGCTGGAAGGCCTTTCGAAAATCCTGCTGGATATTGACAAGGCTATCAAGATCATCCGCAACACCGAGCAGGAAATCGAAGTGATTCCAAACTTAATGAAGGGCTTTTCCATTGATGAGCTCCAGGCCGAGTATATCGCAGAGATCAAGCTAAGGAATATCAACCGGGAATATATTATGAAGCAGATCTCTGAGACTGAGTCGCTGAGAGGTGAAATAGCCGACCTTCAGGATGTTTACCAAAAAGAGTCCAGGGTATTGAATATTATCTGTGCGCAGCTAAAGGATATCGCAAAGAAATACGGTCAGGACAGGAAAACGGGGATGCTACACGAGGAGCATGTGGAAGAGATCACCCAGGAGCATTTGATTGAGGATTATAATGTGAAGCTTTTCCTCACACGCCAGGGATATCTGAAGAAAATTCCGCTGATATCGCTTCGTTCCTCCGGGGATCAAAAACTGAAGGAAGAAGATGTGATCCTTCAGGAAGTGGATGCACGCAACAAATCGGAGCTGATCCTCTTTTCCGACAAATATACGGCATATAAGCTCAAGGTGCATGAAATCAACGACTGCAAAGCCTCAAGCCTCGGTGAATATCTGGAAAACATTCTCGGAATGAGTTCCGGTGAAAGAATTTTGTATATGGTTGCCACCGAAGATTATACCGGTAATATGCTTTTCTCTTATCAGAATGGGAAATCAGCCAAAATACCGCTGTCCAGCTATGCGACCAAAACAAATCGAAAGAAGCTGGCCAATGCGTACTCGGATATTTCGCCTCTGTGTGACATTCGTTTCCTGCAGGAAGACAGGGAGTTGGCGGCATTCTCCAATATTGACAAGGTGCTTGTTTTTAATACCGCCTGCATTAATGTAAAAACAACGAGAGATTCCGGTGGCGTGCAGGTGCTGAAATCCAAAAAGGGCAGCTATATGAGCAAAATTCGGGAATTGAGCGAGCTGGCCTTTACCGATTTGGATTATTACAGAACCAAAAACATACCGGCTGTTGGCTGCTACCTGAAAGAAGAGGATAAGGAAGAAAAACAGGTAACGATGTTTTAAAGCCGAGCATATAGCAGCAGAATAATTTTTGTGTAATTACGGAGAATAGCGCATACACTTCCATGAAGCATATTTGAGAAGGTCTTATGACCGATATTCTGCAAAAATCAGGAGGTTGATCCGAATGGAACTACTGGAAGGCATATTCACTCGAAAAAGCATCCGCAGGTATACGGGAGAAAGCTTGTCGGAAGATCAGCTGAAGCTGATTCTTCGGGCAGGGTTTGCAGCTCCCTCCGCGCATAACAGACAACCCTGGCATTTTGTTGTTGTCCGCGATAAAAGCGTCCTTGAGCAGATCGCAAAAGTCCATCCATATGCAAAAATGCTTCCCCAGGCCGGGTGCGGGATTATTGTATGCGGTGACAGTGATAAGGAAAAGAAGACGGGCTTTTTAACCGAGGATTGCTCCGCCGCCATTCAAAACATGCTGCTGGCGGCCCACGGCATCGGTCTTGGTGCGGTTTGGTGCGGATTACACCCTGTGCCAGCCCTGATAAAAGCTGTTACCGAGCTGTTGGATTTCCCGGAGAACATCCTTCCCATCGGTTTGGTCGTAACCGGACATAAGAACGAAGAAAGAAAAGCTGTTGATCTGTATGATGAACAGAAGGTTCATTATGATAAGTGGTGAGTTTCATGAGGAATACCATCTTCTGCTTAACGCGAACCCAGCAGGCTGCGAAGGTTCCCACTTAACCCCTGAATTTTGCTTACGGATTCGCCAAGCTCTGTCATGCTGGCATTTTCAGCTTCTATCGTTGCCAGAACCTCCTGGATAGACGCCGAGTTTTCCTCAGAAATGCTTGCAACGCCTTCAATTTGTTGCTGTACGGTATCCATATCTTTGGTCATTTTGCTGTTCATTTCAAGCCCCACTTGAATAGCCGAGTTGGTGTTTTCAAAAGCTTGCTTTATTTCGTTAAAGTAAACAGAAATCTCTTCAACCACTTTTCTTCCTTCAATGGCAGCTGCATCGCCCTGCTTTACCTGTAAATAGGCTTCATTGGACATGTTGAACATTTCCGATGTGATATTGGAGATGTTTTTCACAATGGCAGAGCTTTGTTCTGCAAGCCGCTTAACTTCATCAGCCACTACAGCGAATCCTTTTCCCTGTTCCCCTGCACGGGCAGATTCAATAGATGCATTGACAGCAAGTAAATTGGTTTGCTTGGCGATGTGCGTAATATCTTCCAACAGCAAGTTCACCTTATCCATGCTCTCTTTCAATTGTGTAACGATATCCGCACTGTTTGAGATGGTATCCGTAACAATGTTGATTTTACTGTTCAGGTGGTTGACCTTGTTACAGCCGGTTTCCACCTTTTGTATCATTTCCTGCGAATTGGCGGCGATCTCTCTGGAGTTTTTTTCAGTTTCATGCACGGCATGAATAGTATCTGCCATGGAGTTATTCACCTTGTAAACACTGGCAGCTTCATCCTGAATGGCTCTGGACATTTCCTGTATGGAAACGGTTATGCTTTGGCTGGATTCATTCATATTACGAATGTTTGTATTGAATTGATGGATGGTCGTATCCAGAATGTTTGTACCTTCCTCAATATTTCCAAAGGTCGTATTTAACCTGCCCAGCATCTCCTGAGCATTGGCTTCCTTTTGTCTGGATTCATTCACAAGGTTACGGCTCCAGCTTGTCAAAAAATAAAGTAAAATGAAGCATCCATTAAAAATTATTAAAACAGAGATAAAGCTAACGAAGGTATCAACCGGACCTGCTATATTTTCCGGTTTAATCAGGTAAGAAGCAACTAAAAGCGTATCTATCACGGCAGCATGAATCAGCAGCAGACCCTTTTTAAAATAGAGGGCTGCCATTACTAAAGATGCCAGGATGATGTAATGCCTGCTTAGCTCATAACCACTCAGAAGCAATAAGACTATAATGGTCGCCCCAGGTATCAATGCGAAGAAAAACCCTTTAACGTATTTTTTGAGGGGAAGAAAATAAACGATTGCAATTAAGACTAAGATGACCGAAGAGTGTAATGCGGTTTGCAGACCCACTGCCCAGCCTTCGCCGAGTATCGATCTGACAATCAGCAGAAACATCACGCAAATAGTCACGATAATATTAACTATGTGTACTCTTTTCACATTATAAGTGTCATGCATAAACAAGCCCTCCGGGAAGTGATCATATATTTATATATATCGGAAAGTAATATTTAAAAGATTACAGAATGATTGGAAATGGTTACTGTTCACAGGTAAATAAGCGCAGCCTGTTATCCTGAACGATGTGAGGGATTTCGCATTCTCCTGGCAAGATCCTTTGCTGCGCTCAGGATAAACAACATACCTCTGCAGCAGCGAATAGTTAAAGGAGAGTGTGAACAATCCTCCACACCCTGGTTGACGTCAAACGACACGAAACCCAGGCAGGTTTCACAGGAGTTAACTGGATATGTATTCCGGAGGAGAACGTTTAAAACATTTTTCTTGACAGACAAACCCAAACCCGCTATAATAAACACATTATTACAATGCTACTTTAACGAGATAAAGTAATAATGGGGTGAAGTAATGAAAAAATGGAACATCTATACACCGGAAGGGATGCAGGATATTTTATTCGAACGCTGCCATGTGAAAAGAAGCCTGGAGAACCAGCTGCGGCAATTATTTTTAAACAGCGGGTACAGAGAAATTGAAACACCCTCCGTCGAGTTTTACGATGTTTTCTCAGGGGACCAAAGCCTCATTCCCCAGGAAGGAATGTTTAAGTTTACCGATCAACAAGGGAGACTGCTTGTTCTAAAGCCGGATATGACCATTCCCATTGCAAGGATCGCCGCAACAAAGCTGAAGGAAAACCTTTGGCCTGTGAAATGCTGTTATATTGGAAACACCTTTTCCTATAACGAGCTGGGCGGCGGCAAGCAGAAGGAGTATACCCAGGCTGGCGTGGAAATTTTGGGAATAAAAAGCCCTGAAGCCGATGCCGAACTGATAGCTTTGGCTGTGAAAGCCCTTCAACTGGCTGGTATAGAAGAATTTCAGATCGATATCGGGCAGGTGGATTTTTTCAGGGGACTGATGGAACAGTCGGGCTTAACCCCTTCGGAAGCGGAAGAGATTCGGGAGCTCATTGATACAAAGGATTTTGTTGGTGTCGAACAGCTGGTGAACCGGCATGAGATACCCGAGAATTTGAAAGAGCTGATATTAAACCTTCCCAGATATTTTGGTTCCAAAGAGCTGATTGAACAGCTGCAGCAGAAGAATGTCAGCGGGAAGGCATTGCAGGCACTGGAATATCTGAAAAAGGTGTTGGAGATCCTTGCCGATTGGGGCTTGGACAAATACGTGTCCATTGACCTGGGGATGGTTCAAAGCATGAATTACTACACCGGAATTGTGTTCAGGGGCTTTACCTATGGTGTCGGCTTCCCGGTGCTCAGCGGAGGCCGGTATGACAATCTGCTGCAAAGGTTTGGAAGGGATTGTCCCGCAACCGGGTTTTCCCTGGGTGTGAACATGATCCTGATGGCTCTGGAGCGGCAGAGAAAGCTGCCCGAATCACCGGGTGGGGGTACTTTTATCCTGTACAGCGCGGCGGGAAGGAAAAAAGCATATGCTATTTTCAACGAATTGCGGGAAAAAGGATTGACAGCAGAGTTGGATATATCGGGCATGGATGCTGAAAAAGCCGGAGAATATGCCAAAGCACGGGGAATGAAAAGGGTGATCTTTGCTCAAAGTGATTTCAGCATTCAACAGACAGATGTATGAAGCGGTAAGCGTTTATACTAAGAAGCTAATATCTTGAAAGGCGGGAGATGGATGAGGTATTTAACCATAGCTCTTTCAAAGGGAAGATTAACGGAATTGACCATCGATTTACTGGAAGGAGCGGGAATTGACTGCTCCGGTTTGAAGGAAAAAACCCGCAAGCTGATCCTTACCGATGAAGAAAAAAGAATTCGTTTCTTTCTTGCAAAGCCGGCGGATGTTCCGACCTATGTTGAATATGGCGCTGCGGACATCGGCATTGTCGGAAAAGATACCCTTCTGGAAGAAGGCCGAAACCTATACGAAGTGTTGAACCTGGGTTTTGCGGCCTGTAAAATGTGCGTGGCAGGCCCAAAAGAGCTGGAAGGGAACATGGACAGCCTGATGATCACCCGGGTGGCTACCAAGTACCCTGAAATTGCAAAGGAATATTTCCGGCATAAACGCAGGGAGTCGGTGGAAATCATTAAACTGAACGGATCGGTAGAGCTGGCGCCTTTGGTGGGTCTGTCCGAGGTTATTGTGGATTTGGTGGAGACCGGAAAGACCCTGAAAGAGAACGGGCTGGTGGTGCTGGATTCCATCGCGGATATCAGTGCGAGGATGATCGTGAACAGGGTCAGCATGAAAATGGAAAGTGAAAGAATCAATCACATCATTGAAAGCTTTCGCAGGCAGATGGAGAGTAAAGCTTCAAGCTGAAAACAAGTATTAAAACAGATACAAATATAAACAAGGGAAGCAGGGATGACTATGAACTTATACGTATCATCAAAAGAGGATATAGAGCAACTACTAACCCGGCTGAAATCAAGAAACAGCGAACAGCGCCAGGATGTGACCGACGCTGTGCAAAATATTCTGCAGCAGGTAAAGCTGGAAGGGGACCAGGCCGTTCTTCGCTTCACGCAGAGGTTTGACCGCGTGGAACTGAAAAGCCTGGAAGTGGGAAGAAATGAGCTTCAAAACGCATTGGATGCACTGGAGCCCGAACTGCTGGCATCCATTCGGAAAGCCGCGGAGAATATTCGCCTGTTTCATGAAAAACAAAAGGAGAATTCCTGGTTCACTGCAGAAGAGAATGGCATTCTGCTGGGGCAGAAGGTTACACCGCTGCAGCGGGTAGGCGTATATGTTCCCGGCGGAACAGCGCCACTGCCTTCCTCTGTTTTGATGAACGTGATCCCGGCAAAGGTTGCCGGGGTAAGTGAAATTATCCTGTGTACGCCTCCGGGGAAAAACGGACTGCCAAACCCTGTAACGCTGGCCTGTGCAGCCATCGCCGGTGCGAACAGGGTGTTTGCCATAGGGGGAGCACAGGCTGTGGCGGCCATGGCCTATGGCACACAGACGGTTCCCAGGGTAGATAAGATTACCGGGCCGGGTAACATTTATGTTGCCACAGCAAAGAAAATGGTCTTCGGACTTTGCGGCATTGATATGGTGGCAGGCCCCAGTGAAATACTCGTTATTGCCGATGATAAAGCCAGGCCGGATTATCTTGCGGCAGATCTGCTGTCCCAGGCCGAACATGATGCGGTGGCCTCTTCTGTGCTGCTTTGCACATCAAAGGAACTGATTCAACAGGTCATGTCAGAAATTGATAGGCAGATAGAAAAGCTTCCACGGAAAAGCTTTGCGCTGGGATCCATTCAAAATTATGGTGCGGCTGTGTTCGTTGAATCTTTGAGCCAGGCAGTGGAGATCTCCAACCAGATCGCGCCGGAGCACCTGGAACTGTATGTTCAAAGCCCGTTGGAGCTGCTGGGCAGTGTGAAAAACGCCGGTGCCATTTTCCTGGGGGAATATGCGCCCGAACCACTTGGAGACTATATTGCCGGTCCGAATCATATTCTCCCGACCAATGGTACGGCAAGGTTTTCTTCACCCCTTGGGGTGAGTGACTTTGTGAAGAAGTCCAGTGTTATTTCCTATTCCAGGAGTGCACTGGAAAATGTTTGGGAGGATGCGGTGCGATTCGCCGAGGCAGAAGGGCTGGATGCACACGCCAACGCAATCCGCATACGGTTTTGGGAGGAAGAAGCATGAAATTCTGGAGTGATACCATTCGAAAAATAGCACCCTATGTTCCGGGGGAACAGCCGCTGGATAAGAAATATATCAAGCTAAACACCAATGAGAACCCATACCCGCCTTCTCCATTGGTTTTGGAAGCGATTACGGCAGAGGTTTGTTCAGATGTCAGGCTATACCCCGATCCCAATGCGTCCGCGCTGAAAGAAGCCCTTGCCAACCATTACCAGGTGAAAGCAAATGAAGTTTTTGTTGGCAACGGCTCTGATGAAGTACTGGCCTTTAGTTTCCCAGCCTTCTTCAACCCCGGAGATACCATATCCTTTCCGGAAATCACCTATAGCTTTTATCCGGTGTACGCCGACTTGTTCCATGTAAGGGCTGTCACTGTTGCGATGAATGAAGATTTTACGTTTAATCCCGATAATTTTCCGGAACGACTGAGGGGAATTCTGCTGGCAAACCCCAATGCCCCCACTGGGATTGCCGTAGGCCTGGATATAGTGGAAAGGCTTATGAACCGTTTCCCGGATACATTGATCATCGTGGATGAAGCATATGTCGATTTTGGCGGTCAATCAGCGATTCCGCTCATAAACCGGTATGAAAACCTGCTGGTGATCCACACCTTTTCAAAATCCCGCGCATTAGCCGGGTTAAGAGTTGGTTATGCCATTGGAAATGCTGCCCTGATCGAGGGGCTGGAGCGGGTGAAAAACTCCTTCAATTCCTACACCGTCGATAGGGTGGCACAGAGTGCGGCTATTGCCGCAGTGAACGATCCGGATTATTCCCGCCGAACATGCGAGCGGATTGTCAACACGCGCGAAAGCACCAGAGCAAAGCTTCTAGAGATGGGATGCAATGTTTTGCCATCCAGCACAAACTTTCTTTTTGTTTCTCATCCAGCTTTCACTGGAAGGGAACTGCTGTTGAAGCTGAAAAAGGAAGGAATTCTGGTAAGGAATTTTCAAAAACCCGGCATTGAGAACTGGCTGAGGATATCCATTGGTACCGATGAAGAAATGACGGTTTTTACTGAGAAGCTCGAAACCATCATAACAGGTCAAGTGTAAGCGGGCGGAGCGCTGAATGGTATTGTTCACAGATAAACAGGCGCAGCATGCCGAACGAATAGAAGGATCTCGCATTATTCCTGAAAAGATCCTTCTCTACGCTCAGGATGACATCACGACGTTCAGGATGACATCACCGCGCTCAAGATAAAACATATACCTGTGCAGCAACTTGTAAACTTATTAGAAGAGGGTGTGAACAGTCCCCCACGGCCCAGGTGCCGCTAAACAACACGAGATCTGGGCAGGTTTCACAGGAATAACACTGAACGGAGTGGGACCTGCTATAAGCTGATGGCAATTGCGTGCAATTGCTTCCAATGTTATAATCAAAAAGTCAAAGCTTGTTTATGTCGTTGGAATCAGTAAATGCTTTTGTATGGAAATGTATACCTTGTTGATCTTCAAACAGGTTAACAGATGCAAAAGGGTGAGCCCTAAATCCGCGCTTGTTATGTCCGGTTTTAGAACCAGGCGGCAGGCGAATCAGAGAACCGGAGGTAAAAATCATGGTAAGAGATGCACAAGTGACGCGGAAAACCGGTGAAACCGACATTCATGTGAAAGTAAGCCTGGATGGTACAGGCACAGCACAGGTTCAGACCGGTATCGGCTTTTTGGATCACATGCTGACGCTGATGGCCAGGCATGGGCTGATGGACTTACAGGTTTCCTGCAGAGGGGATCTGCAGGTGGATTCCCACCATTCCATCGAAGATGTGGGGATTGTACTGGGTCAAGCCATTGCGGTGGCTCTTGAGGGAAAAGTATCCATCTGCAGGTATGGAACCGCTTTTGTGCCCATGGATGAAGCCCTTGCGATGGTTTCGATGGATTTATCCTCCAGGCCGTTCCTCTGCTTTGAAGTGCCCTTTTCAACCCCGAAAATAGGAGATATGGAAGCTGAAATGGTGGAGGAGTTTTTCCGGGCGATATCGGTCCACGCAGGGATTACGCTGCATATTCACCTGATGCATGGTAAGAACAATCACCATATTGCCGAAGCGGTGTTTAAGGCCTTTGGACAAGCCTTCAGGCAGGCTGCCTCCATCGACGAAAAGATACAGGGCGTTTTATCCACGAAAGGGATGCTATAAAAAGCCGGAGGTAAATCCCGCCATCTGGCTAAAATTTTGAAAAGGTGGTATACCACTGATGATTATTTACCCGGCGATTGATATAAAGGATGGCCGTTGTGTTCGGCTGTTACAGGGGAGGTTCGAGGACGAAACGGTTTTCGGCAGCCCTGTGGAAATGGCGAAAAAATGGGTATCGATGGGGGCATGCTGGCTTCATACCGTAGATCTGGATGGAGCGAGATGCGGCAACTCGTCGAATCGGAAAATCGTTTCCGAGATCGCAAGGGTTTCGGGTATACCAGTCCAAATGGGCGGCGGAATCAGAACCATGGAAGACATTGATGAGGTTTTAGATTTGGGAATTCACAGGGTTATCCTGGGCACCGCAGCTGTAAACAACCCACAGCTTGTAAAAGAAGCCCTGTTAAAATACCCCGAGAGAGTTGCCGTCGGCATTGACGCTAAAGACGGCAGGGTTGCCATTGAAGGATGGGAAAGGGTTAGCAGCCATACAGCCCTGGACTTTGCAAAAACAATGGAGCAGCTTGGTTGTAAAGTGATTATCTATACCGACATTGCTACCGATGGAATGCTGCAGGGGCCAAACCTTGAAGCGATGGAAGAAATGATCCGCTCGGTGGGCATGGAAGTGATCGCATCGGGTGGTGTCAGCTCCATTGCTGATTTGATCAGTCTGAAGAATATTGGTGCTGCCGGAGCTATCACCGGAAAAGCCATTTATACCGGCGCCATTAACCTTGAACAGGCTATCCAAATGGTTTAAGGGGTTAACAAAAAAGTATGGAAGTAACGAATAATCAGCAAAACCGGGCTGCTAAGATATTTTAAATATAGGACTCTGTGGGATAAAGTGAACAGGGATGTCCGGAAACCTTTCCTGTAACAGTTCAGTAAGGTATTTCATGCCAGGTGTCTCGCTTTCGGCATGCCCAAGTACAATAAGGCCCCGCTGCATTCCCTGTAATATGGAGTCCCTTACATATTCCGGGGTTTCCCACTCCGGCCCTTCTCCGTAAATGACCAGATCCAGGTTTTCCTTATTGAACAGGGGAATCGTTAATTCTCCCGAACCACGATATCCAACCAGAATACCAACCCTTCTGCAAAGCATGTCGGGGTTGCCCATGAAGCGCAGGTAACCCAATCCCAGGTTGTGTTTAATGTGATTTAGAGCTTCCCCAAGGGTTATCGCGGGCATTTCCAAAACGGAATAGTGGGGATGGCAGACAATTTCAAAGGACACCCAGTTAAGGGTTCGCAGCAAGCCTCTCATGATACCGTCGGGCGTACAGCGATGATTGGAGTCATGTACCCGAAAGACAGCGATCCCATTGTCAACCAGCAAACGGTACTTGCTGCTATATATCGGATCGGCATTTTGCTCTTCACCCATATCTCTGTGTTTATAAAAGATGCCTTCGTGAGAAATGAGCAGGTTTGCGCCTAACCGTGCTGCTTGTTCGATCACCGATTGGTTTGCCAGAAAGCTAACGGCAATACCTTGCACCGGTTCCTCCGGTTTGCCAAACTCCAGCCTGTCCACGGTATTTTCAGGCAAAACAGCCGGTTCCATAATAAAATCCATGATGTTTTGTATGGTTACCATTGGTTCACCCTCTTCGTTCTGATAGCGATAGACTAAATTCAGTATACCACATTCCATGAGAAGCCACACTCCCGGTTTATGTTTCAAATAATCAAAGGCCAAACCTTGCCGCAATGGGAGATGCTCCGCTTTATGGGCATGGAATTGAACATCGGTGCCATTAACGCGGGAGGTTATCCGAATGATTTAGATGATTGAGAAGTTGCCCAGGAGAAGATTAAATGCGGTATCTGATGCAGGGGTGCCTGTTTCATCACGGCTCCAATGTTATATGCTACTTTTGGCATGCCATAAACAACGCAAGAGGCCTCATCCTGTCCGATAGTGCGTGCTCCTGCCTGTCTCATGCTGAGTAATCCTTTGGCACCATCGTTACCCATGCCGGTTAGAATAATCCCCAGGGCCTTTGCACCTGCTTGCTTTGCCACGGACTCAAATAGAATGTCTACAGAAGGGCAGTGCCCGTTTACCTTTTCTCCGGTAAAGCATTCAACTTTATATTTGCTGCCCACCTTTTTAATTTTCATATGCTGATCTCCCGGTGCTATAAGCACACTGCCGTTTTCCACAAAGTCACCGGTTTTTGCCTCTTTCACACTCAATGGCATGGAAGCATTCATCCTGTCTGCAAACATACGGGAAAATACGGGAGGTATATGCTGAACGATTACAATTCCAGGGATATTCACTGGAAGAGACTTCAGAATTTGATTGATCGCTTCGGTTCCTCCTGTTGAAGCGCCGATTGCAATGATACCCTCATAAACAGTCCCACCAGGGGGATTGCTTTTTATCTGCATGAACTCGGATTCCTGAGGCAACACCTTTGCGGCAGAAGCAATTTTAACCTTTTGGATCATTTCATAAACGAAATTTTGAACAGCTTTTAATGAGTTTACATCGGGTTTAACAACAAAATCCACGGCTCCGGCTTTCAACGCATCAAACACAGTACCGCTCAGAGAACTGACCATAATCACCGGCAAAGTATATTGCGGTAAGAGCCTGCGGACAAATTCAATTCCATTCATTTTTGGCATTTCTATATCACAGGTCATCACATCAGGTTTATATTGTGTGAGTTTATCTATGGCCTCTAAAGGGTCGTTCGCAGTCGCTACAACCTCCAGACCCGGATCAGATGATAATCCCCTCACCAGGATCTCCCTGAACATAACGCTGTCATCCACTACCAGTACTCTTATCTTTCTGCCTGGATACACATCATCACCTCTTTGCTATATATTGAATAACATGTTTCGCTGCTTACTGTTCCTTTCTGTATACCGCGGGTATAACATACTTGAAACTTGTCTCCTCGGGGTTAAGTGACTCTGAATGACCTACAAACAGATAGCCTCCGGGTTCCAAGCTGTTGTAAAATTTTTGTATTAGTTGCCTTTTGGTTTGTGTATCGAAATATATCATGACATTTCTGCAGAAGATGACGTGAAATAATTTGCGAAAAGGGAAATACCTCTCCATAAGATTCAACTTTCGGTAGATTACTTCATTCCTGATTCTATCGACAATGATGGACTTTTGATTGTCGATATTTGTAAAGTAGTTCAGTCTCCATTGAGGAGGCAATGTATTAACCTCCGCATTTGGATAAATGCCGCTGGACGCTTGTTCAAGCACCTTTGCTGAAATATCGGTAGCCAACACTTTTGCATCCCAAAACAGCTTTTCCTTCCCCATAAACTCATCAATAATCATTGCGAGTGTATAGGGTTCTTCCCCGGAGGAACAGCCGGCACTCCAGATGCGGAGGTCTCTTTCCTTTACTTTTTCCGAAAGATAGGGCAGAACCTTATCTCTGAAGTAGTAAAAATGATTGGCTTCCCGCATAAAATAAGTATGGTTCGTAGTGATTTTGTTCACAAGCGTAGCCGCCGCTTCACCGGTATTGTCCGAGAGTAAGTAGTCATAGTATTCTGAGAAGCTTTTGAAGTTTTTATCTTCCAATACCTTATAAAGCCTTCCGATTACCAAGGTCTGTTTCTCTTCTTTCAGGTTTATTCCATAGTTTGATTTTATGTAGTTGGCTAATTTAGTAAACTCATTTGTTGTAATTGTAAGCATGATATCACCTTCATTTCCATTACTGAAGCTGCTGAAGTATTTTTATCAGTGATGCCTGCATTGAAACTGCATATTCTGTCGCTGCTAAACTGAATGCTAAAGTGTGTTCTTTTCCTTTATAAATGAACTTCGCTTTTTTAAATATTCCATCCATTTTCTCTGCTGCCTTCATAACAGCAGTGTAGTTGGTTTCAGGAAGTAAAATGAGAAATGTATCATCGCACCATCTTCCAATAATATCTGTTCCCCTGAGATTATTCTGAAGAATTTCACATGTATGTAAAACAGTTTGTTCATCTATTCCTTCATCACTCATACCTAACTCGGGTTTCAAGAGAATTTTGCACAGCATCAAAGAAAAAACATTCCCATATCTGTCATATCTCAACTTTTCCTCGTGCAGCCTTTCCAGTATTCCCTTACGGTTTAGCAATCCAGTCAGCAGATCGTTCCTTCCATATATACCAACAAGCTCCTTGTACATGTTTTCTTTTTCCAGGAATCCGGACAATGCTCTATATTTTTCGATTAGAGGCTGTAGATCTTCATAACCAAGAAAAATTCGCCACTTTCCTTCTTCAAGCACGGCAATTTTTGTGGAACTTCCCTTTTCCACCATATCCATCACCGCGTTATATTCAACTATTGTTACATTGAAATCTACCACATAACTAAAAACACGACCGTTGAGGCTTTTGTTTCTGTATACGGCGCTAGCGCGGCAGTCATACTCCTTTAAGTGATACAGTTTTGATACGGCGTTTTGCCAATCAACAAAATCGTTTCTGGGAGTATTTTTTTTATCTGTCTCCGATAACAATTCAAACGCACAGTCGTAGCTCTTATGCAGGATATGTCTGAAGTATTCATCGATTATATCCTTAGCTGCGTCAGGAGAATGTATTTTCTCCTCGGTTTCTTCTGGTCTGGCATCCGGTGGGTGATTTTTGTCATAGTATTCTTTCCAGATAAGATGATACTTGCGTCTTTCTTCGGGGTTGCGGAGCACCGCGTAAGCCTGATTAATTTTTGCCATAAGCGCTTGCGTGTCTGCGTTTCTGTTGGCATCAGGATGGTACTTTTTCGCCAGCCTTTTATATGCACTTTCAATGACCTCCGGTTCTGCCAGATAATGAACCTGAAGGATTCTGTAATAATCGTCAAATCCATGCATCAAATGTTTTCATCCTTTAAGGTAAGAGTATGATGTGAATTACCATACAAACAGCTTTAAGCAGGTTTATAAGCGGAGCGGCCCGGATAGGGCACGCTCCGCTTTTTGCTCTAATATTTCCCGAACTCCTTGTCGCTGAGCACTATCTTTGGTTTTGAAGGTGCTGCGTTATCCAATGCATCATCTTTGCTGTCCGGTTTTTTCTTTGCCGACATATCCTCAAGAAGACGGAGAATCTCCGGGCTTAATTCTTCCATTCCACTGTATGTATTGATGTTTTGTTTCAGCTTGAACTGGCTGACCATTTCATTCAGGATAGTCGCCTGGCTTGAAAGCTCTTCACTTGCAGCAGCACTTTCCTCTGAAGTGGCTGAATTGGTCTGTACAACCTGGGATACCTGCATGATGCCCTGATTAATTTGCTCAATTCCGGCAGCCTGCTCATTTGAAGCTACTGCAATACTGCTCACAAGCTCTGCAACCTTGTCGATATCAGAAACAATTCTTTTAAGGGCTTCTGCTGTATCCCTGGTGATCATTGTACCGTTTTCGGATTTCCTGATGGAGCCTTCAATCATCTCGGTGGTCTCTTTTGCAGCGTTTGCAGATCTGGCTGCAAGGTTTCTCACTTCCTCTGCCACAACGGCAAAGCCCTTACCGTGCTGCCCGGCCCTTGCCGCTTCCACTGCTGCATTCAATGCAAGGATATTGGTTTGGAATGCAATATCGTCAATGACCTTGATGATCTTGGAAATATTTGCGGAAGAGTCATTGATATCTTCCATCGCTTTGAGCATTTCCTGCATCTGATTATTTCCCTGAACAGCATTTACTTTCGCATTTTTAGTCAGTTCATTGGCATTGTTTGCGTTTTGTGCGTTCAATCTGGTTTGGACAGAGATTTCCTCAAGGGAAGCCGTTAATTCCTCAACAGAGCTGGCCTGTTCGGTAGCTCCCTGGGATAGAGCCATGCTTGAGTCTGAAACCTGCTTTGATCCGGACGCCACCTGATCAGAAGCAGAGGCGATCTTATTCATGATCTCATTCAAGTCATTGACCAGTTTTGATAGTTTTTTACCAATCAAATCTTTATCCGAACGGATTGGCACATCTACCGTCAGATCTGTATCGGCAACCCTCTCAATAGTCTTTGCTTGTTCCCTCGTACTGGCTATCAGGTTGGTAAATGACTTGATAAGCCTGCCAATTTCGTTTTTTGATTTCACATCCAAAACAACATCCAAATCACCAGCTGCCACCTGATCTGCAACACCGGCGATTTTCTTTATCGGTTCTCCAATGGAGCGTGCGATGAACACTGCGATAACAGCTGAAATAATCAAACAGAGCAGGGATGCAATGATGGAATTGTTCAAAGAGGCATAATATGAGCGTAGCAGTTCCTTTTCATCGGCTGAAACAACCAATATCCAACCCTCAGGACCGGCTATGGGTGTATAGGCGATGAATCCACTGGAACCCTGGAAGCTCATGGACTTCCTTCCTGATTTTTTACTGATTATCTCTGACATCATTTCGCCTGCCGGCTTTAGATTTTCATCCTCTTGTGCAAGCTTGATGTAGTTTCTAAAGGATTCCACCATGGAACTATCCGGGTGTGCAATGATTGTTCCTGTTTTGTCAACCACATAGCCGTACCCTTTTTCTTTAATCTTAATATTCTGAACTATCTGGTTGAACACAGAGCTGCTTAACTCAGCAAACGCAACACCCTCATAACCGTTATCGTTGTTGATTTTTGCCGCAACATACAAGACCACAGCGTTATTCGCTCCCGGCCTTTTTGACACAAGGGGACTGGACATGTAAGTTGTTCCTGCCATAGCGGTCTTAAAATAATCCCGCTCAGAAAGGTCCACGCCGTCATAAGACATACCCTTTGAATCAATAAAGGATGCTTGCACAAGACCATACTTCTTTTCATATTCCTCACAGACTGCCCTAATTTCCTCGACAGTCATATCCGAACTGATGTCTGCCTCGTTTGCGAAGGTCTCAACCTCGCTTTTCATTTGTTCAATGGACTTCTCAATGGCGTTTGCATACGCATTAGCTGATGTGGTAAGTAATTCATCCATATTCTCGAATGCATTTCTTTTCATCAATGTTGAATTGATAATAACAAGCAAAAGGCATACGATAAATGTAATGATGCACATTTTTAGAATTAACTCTCTGGTTATGGTCTTCATAATTCCACTCTCCTTGTTCATATTTATTCGCATGTTTTACTTATATAATTTGTGTTTGGTAAACCTGCTAAATCTGCTCAGACAGGGCATTCACTTCACCTTCAGACAGGAGCTTATCACAATCCAGCAGAAGCTTTATATCACTGCCAACCTTGCCAATGTATTTAATATACCTGTTTTGATATCCTTTGCTCATCTGTGGCGGTTCTACAATGTCTTGTTCAGGAATTGGCAGAACCTCCGAGACACTGTCCACCACAAGACCTATGGAGAAATCCCCGAACTCCACCACAATCACACAGGTTCTGTCATTATAGTCTTTCGGCTCCTTATTAAAGCGAAGCCTGATGTCCATCACCGGAATTATTTTTCCGCGCAAATTAATGATGCCCTTCACATAATCCGGTAGCTCTGGAATTTTAGTAATGGGTTGAATCCCGATGATTTCGGTCACACGTCGGATTTCAATCCCATAGCTTTCATTATCCAGCGAGAAAGTCAAATATCTGCCTTCCTGAGAGTCCTCCTCCAAAATATCAATATTACCACTTCCTGCCATCTGCTCATCTCCTTTCGGTTCAACAGATAAATTATGGTATTTATTGTTCAAAGCCTGTCACTTGAGTTATATCCAGGATCAGGCCAATATTACCGTTCCCCAATATAGTACACCCGGCAAACCCCTTTACTTTCTTAATAAAATCAGGAAGCGCTTTCATCGCCACCTGTCGCTTACCCAGCAGGGAATCTGCAAAAAAAGCAAACAGTCTCTATATCGCTTCCTACCATCACCATAATCAAGGTCATTGCAAATTAAGTAAATGAGCGGATCAACAATGTTCTCAATGACATTCTTATCAACCTCTGATTGTTCTCCAAAGATATCTAAATGAACATTTTTTCCAAAGATAGTTTTGGAACAACTTGTATGCCCCATTATCTTCAGTGATACTTGAAGGCTGTAAATATAAATATACAAGTTGTTGTCGTTATTTTTTATTACGGGAAACTAAATGCCGTAATATGATGCTAATTGTGTAGTTACTTTTATATATTTATTACCCCGAGCTAATCTTTTTAAAACAGAATGCTGCGGTTTCATGCAGAGAGTATTATGGAATTCTATTACACTTTTTACCCCCCCGATTGTTGTTTAGTTGATACCTTTCTTTGGTGATAATACTATGCATCTGCTTACCTTCGACCTGTTGTTTGGTTCCCAGTTATTGCTCTTAAACAACCAGGCACAACCTGCTGTGCGCAGTGAAGTCTCTTTTCAGGAGCAGTGCGCAGATCCTTCACTTCATTCAGGATGACATCGATTCCTCAGGAAAAACACATACCTCTGAACAATTCCCTGCGACTGAGGTGGAATGACACGAAACCCAGGCAGGTTTCACAGCAGTAACTGGTTTCCATGCTTCAGCTGTGGCAATCCCGGTTCCTATTTGACATACAATTTATACCTGTGATATGCTTTAGTGTGTTGATACTTATTACCTGATACTAAATCCTCAAGAGAATTGGTATAGGGCTCCCCCTTTATTGGGAAAATGATTCATCTGCGCCTGGAGGTAAGCGATGATAAACATCAGTGGTATCCAGCAGATAGGCATTGGTATTCCCGATGTTTATGAAGCCTGGAAATGGTACAGGGACCATTTCGGGTTTGATGTTCCTGTATTTGACGACCCCGGCACAGCAGCACTCATGTTGCCGTATACGGGTGGAAAGCCTCAAAAGCGCCATGCGGTTCTGGCTATCAACATGGGTGGTGGCGGTGGATTTGAGATTTGGCAGTACACTTCACGCACACCACAGCCTGCCGGGTTTGACATTCGAGCCGGTGATTTGGGGATTTACATCACCAAAATTAAAACAGCGGATGCTCAAAAAGCCTGGAATGCCTTCAAAGAAAAGGGCATAGCGCTGCAGGGAGAATTCACAAAGGATCCTGGGGGAAGTAACTGTTTCTATGTGAAGGATCCTTATGGAAACCTCTTTCAGGTCATCGAGTCGGGTGCATTTTTCTGCAAGACCAGTCAGGCCACCGGTGGGGCATATGGCGCATTTATCGGTGTGACCGATATGGATAAATCCATTCAGTTCTATTCCAAAGTTTTAGGTTATAATAAAGTTCTTTTTGATCAAACCGGCGTGTTTGAAGATTTAAAAGCGCTGCCAGGAGGGAACGGAAAACTCCGCAGGGTTCTTCTTACACACAGTCAGCCGCGAACGGGCCCCTTCTGCCGTATGCTTGGCGAAAGCACCCTCGAGCTTATCCAATCGCTGGACAGAGCACCCCGAAAAATATATGAGAACAGGTATTGGGGCGACTTGGGCTTTATACATCTTTGCTACGATGTTCAAGGGATGAAGGAACTGAAACAGGTTTGCGAGGAACTAGGCCATCCCTTTACTGTGGACAGTAACCCCGGCGCATACGAAGGCAGCGCAGGCACCTTTGATATGGGTGAAGCCGCGGGGCATTTTACCTATACCGAGGACCCTGACGGCACGTTAATCGAATTCGTTGAAACCCACAAGCTGCCCATCCTGAAAAAGCTGGGATGGTTTATGGACATGAAGAAAAGAAAACCCGGCAAGCCGCTGCCCGATTGGATGATCAAAGCCATGGGTCTGAACCGCGTTAAGGAGTAGCTTTTGATCAATTAAAATCGAATGCCCCCTGTTGGGGTGTTTATCCGGCTTATTGCAACAGAAGCATTTGCTTCAGCAAATGCTTCACACCGCAACAACGAAGCTTTAGCTTCGTTATGTTAAGGAGTAGCTATGCTTAATCATGAAAAACTGGTTTGCCTGGGAACAGGGGAGGAGTTTACCGACGACGGCCTGGTTCTGGCGAACAGGAACAGCCCGAAACCGGCTTTCCTGCGGGCAAAGTATCATCAGAAACATCTTACTGTCCGCAAGGATCTTCCGGGGCTTTACCAGTTTTCCGACTGGCTTCCAATCAACAATATCTTACAGGGTTCTGCCAGCCCGGTTACATATCACAGCCAAGGCCTGGCAAAGCATCTGGGTCTTACCCGGCTGTACATCACTTTCAACGGCTATTGGCCCGAAAAAGGGGCCCGGATGATGACCGGCACATTTAAAGAATGTGAAGCCTTTTCGGTTTGTGCCAGGTTTCCGAAGGAAAGCGGCAAGGTGCTGGTGGTTGCTTCAGCGGGAAATACGGCGCGCGCGTTTATGAAGGTTGCGTCGGAAAATGATATACCGCTGGTGGTGGTGGTACCTGAAAAGAATATGAGCAGCCTGTGGCATATTGGTGCACTGAAGACCTGTGTGAAGATTATCGCAGCCGGCGGTGATTCGGACTATACCGATGCCATAAGGCTTTCAGACCTTATCTGCAGCATTGAAGGGTTCTACCCCGAAGGGGGCGCGAAAAACGTGGCAAGGCGGGATGGTATGGGAACCACAGTATTGTCTGCCGTCACCACCATCGGTGAAATCCCCGATTTTTATTTCCAGGCGGTGGGCAGCGGCACCGGTGCTATCGCCGCCCATGAAAGCAATCTGCGCTTTAACCAAAGCGGGGAATACGGACAAAAAATGATGAGCCTGCAATGCTCCCAGAACGAACCCTTTGTTCCCATCTACGCTGCCTGGAAGTCTGGCAGCCCCGCGATACCGGAAATGGATGGGGACAAAGCCCGGCAGAAAATGGATGCCATCAACGCAAAGGTTTTGTCCAACAGAAAGCCCCCTTACTCTCTTGTGGGCGGCTTGTATGACTGCCTGAAGGCTTCTTCGGGGGATATGCTGACAGCCACAAATGCTGAGGCCGCACAGGCACAAAAGCTTTTCAGGGAGTTTGAAGGCTGTGATATTTGCCCTGAAAGCGGTGTAGCCCTCGCATCGCTGATAAAAAAGCTTCACAATGGGGATATTCAGAGGGATGCCATCGTGATGCTGAACATTACCGGCGGCGGCTTTGAACGTTTGGCAGCGGAATACGAGCTCACTGGGGCGAAAGCCGATCTGGTTATTGACAGGAAAGATTTTATATACGATAAAATACAGGAAAAAGTATTAAAACTGATGAGGTGAAACCATGCACAAGGATATTTTTGAGAAATGCTCCACAGACGAAGGCTATTTTGGAGAGTTCCGGGCACAGGGGGATCGCTATTTCACCCTCCCCGTCATGGAATCCACACCGGGAACAGTCATGAAATTTAACGGCAAGGATCATATCATGTGGTCCATCAACAACTATCTGGGTCTTGCTGAAAACGAAGAAGTGAAGCAGGTGGCGGTGGAAACCGCAAAGGAATGGGGGGCCAGCGGTCCCATGGGCGCCAGGATGATGAGCGGCAATACCGTGGATCATATTCAGCTAGAGCAGCAGCTTGCGGAATTTACCCACAAGGAATCCTCCATTTTGTTTAACTACGGATATCTGGGTGTTATCGGAACCATTGCGTCCCTTGTGACCAAAGATGACATCATCGTTATAGACAAGCTGGACCATGCCTCCATTGTGGATGCTGCCATTGCTACCGGGGTAGACCGCCGCAATATCCGCGCGTTCAATCACAATGACATGGACAGCCTGGAAAAAACCCTGAAAAAGGTGAATGAGGTTCGGGAAAAGGGTGTCATTGTTCTCACCGAAGGTGTGTACGGTATGACCGGTGATGTGGCGAATCTGAAGGAAATTACCGCGCTAAAGGACAAATATGAAGCCCGTCTGTTTGTCGATGACGCTCATGGTGTGGGTGTTATGGGGGAAAACGGCGGAGGAACCGGGGAATATTGCGGTGTTCAGGATAAGATCGACATCTACTTTGGTACCTTTGCAAAGGCCTTTGCCTCCATCGGCGGTTTTTCGGCATCCAACAAAGAGGTAGTGGAGTGGATCCGATACAATGCCCGCACACAGGTGTTTGCCAAAAGTCTTCCAATGATTTATGTCCGCAGCCTGAAAAAGACACTGGAGCTGGTGATAAACGGCCAGGAAAGAAGGCGCAGGCTGTTCGAGGTTTCTCGCAAGCTGTCACAGGGGCTGCGTGACCTTGGCTTCTTCGTGGGGAAGGTGGAAACCCCGATTGTGCCCGTATTTATTCCACTGGGAGATCTGCGGGTGACTATGGACTGGATTCAATACCTGCGCAACAAGGGGATTTTTGTCACCGGCGTCATGTATCCTGTCATTCCAAAGGGCTTCATGATGTTTCGCATTATTCCCACAGCCAACCATACCGACGAGCAAGTTGAAACTACCCTGCAGGCTTTCCGCTCCCTGCGGGAAGACAGGAATTTGAAGCTGGAAATGGATGAAAGCGCTGTTTCCAGAATATATGGTAAAAAGTGATGGAGTGATCGTAATGGAACAGAATCGTTGCGCGCTGGTCACCGGTGCTTCCAGAGGCATCGGCAGAGAAACAGCCCGGGCTCTGGTCAGGGTCGGTTACAAGGTCATCGGTACCTGTAGAAACCCGGTGAAAGTGAAACCAGAAGATGAAATTGACGGGGTGGAATATCTTCCACTGGAGCTGATGAGTGAAAAAAGCATCGATGCGTTGCTTGACAGGCTTGAACGGGTGGATGTGCTGGTGAATAATGCCGGTTCCAGCCAGATGGGCCCTGTTGAAGAGGTGTCCATGGAGAAGGTGCGCCAGCTGTATCAGCTGTCCTTCTTTGGGCATCTCAGGCTGATCCAGGGAATCATCCCGAAAATGCGCCAGCAGAACCAGGGCATTATCATCAATGTAACCTCGCTGGCCAGCCATTTGCCGGTACCCTTTTCGTCCGTCTATGCCTCGGCAAAATCGGCCATGGAGGTGATGGGCAACGGCCTTCGCAATGAGCTGGCGCCCTTCGGTATCCGCGTGGTCACCGTTGCGCCGTCATTTATTCAAACAGACATTTACCAGGAGAAAATCCTTGAGGCAGGTTCTGTTTATGCGTCAGCTATGAACAATGCAAAGGCCATACGCGATCAAAGGATTAAGAATGGTT
This sequence comes from uncultured Ruminiclostridium sp., assembly GCA_964450305.1. Lineage (GTDB taxonomy): Bacteria > Bacillota > Clostridia > DSM-8532 > DSM-8532 > JAAYJG01. Next base: position 6,286 of record CAYVFB010000036.1, on the reverse strand, counting down.
CTGATCCCGCTGTGGTTGCTGCGCAAATCATGAAAATCATCGACTGCAAAAACCCAAAACCGTTTTATGCCGCCGGTCAGGGCGCAACATTGATGGCCTTGCTCAGCAAGCTGTTACCGGCAGGACTTGTTGAAAAAAACATTCGGAAGCAATTCAGGATTGAAAACCCCTCTCAAAAAAAGACAGGAGCTTGAGATGGTATTGCTTAATCAGAGTTATGAAAGCTTCATTCAGTGAGCGTAAGCGAAGCAAAAACGTGGGTACCAAATGCCTTTTTTCAGAGTAAAAGGCGGTGGGCCATTTGCGACTAAGCTTATCAGGGAGAATGCCATGCAGCTGAAAACCCAGGTGCTTGAAACGGATATCCTGATCATAGGCGGGGGAACAGCCGGATGCTTCAGTGCCATCACCATCGCTGAAAAATCTGACGCCAGGGTGATCATTGCTGAAAAAGCACATATAAAACGCAGCGGCTGCCTGGCGGCGGGTGTGAATGCGCTGAACGCCTATATCCATGAAAAGGAGTCGGTGGATTCCTATGTGGATTATGTAAAGGCCGATTCTCAGGAAATCATTCGCGAGGATCTGGTTTATACATTGGCATTGCGGCTGAACGAGGTTACCCACAAGATAGAAGATCTTGGCCTCCCCATTTTGAAAAACGACCAGGGGAAATACATTGCCCGGGGTCGCCGCGGCATCAAGATCAATGGTGAAAACATCAAGCCTCTCCTGGCGAAGGCTGTTTACAGCCATCAAAAAATTACCGTTCTAAACCGAATCAACATCATTGATTATATTCTCGAAGGAAAAACGGTAATCGGCGCTTTTGGGTTCTCTGTCGAGGAGAACATGTTTTATGCAATCTACGCCCGCGCTGTCATCTGCACCACCGGTGGTGCAGCCGGACTTTACAGACCCAATAACCCCGGTTTTTCCAGGCATAAGATGTGGTATTGCCCGTTCAACACCGGGGCGGGATATGCCATGGGCATACGGGCCGGGGCTGAAATGACCACCTTTGAAATGCGCTTTATTGCCCTTCGGTGCAAGGATACCATCTCTCCCACCGGAACCATTGCCAATGGACTGGGAGCGCGCCAGGTGAACCGATATGGATCGGAATATATTGAAGACTACAAGGACCATTCCACCCCCTTAAGGCTGTATGCCACGGTGCAGGAGTCACTGAAGGGCCAGGGGCCCTGCTTTTTAAGGACGAAGGGGATCACCGAAGAGCAGGAGGTGGATCTTTACAAGGCCTACCTGAACATGTCTTTGGCGCAAACACTGAAGTGGATAGAAACCGGAAAGGGCCCGTCGGCTGAAAATGTTGAAATAGAAGGAACCGAGCCCTATATCGTTGGTGGGCACACGGCCAGCGGCTACTGGCTGGATACGAAAAGGCAGACAACACTTCCGGGCCTGTATGCAGCAGGGGATGTGGCAGGGGGCAGCCCGAAGAAGTATGTCTCCGGGTGTTTTGCCGAAGGACAGATAGCCGCGGAATCGGCGCTGGAGTATATAAAAACCAGAAAGCCCACGGTTGTTGCGATGTACGAGCGGCGCAGGATCCGTCGTAAAAAAAGAGAATTGAGCCACTATTTCCGGAAAAAGCTTTTTGCCATTCATTCCATCGACGAAATTGAGGATGCCATGCAAAAGGTCATGGATGAGAATGCCGGGGGCATCTCACGGAATTATCTGATCGAACATGGCAAGCTGGGGTTTGCCGGGCAGCGCATCGATGAACTGTTGGAGCTGGCTCGCAACCTGAATGCAGAAGACATGCATGATTTGCTGTTCATATACGAAATCCTCGACAGGCTGTATGTGTGTAAGGCACTGATTCACCACCTGAAAGCCAGAAAGGAATCGAGATGGTACAACTATATGTCCAGCACCGATTATCCTGAAAAGGATGACGGGCATTGGCTGAAATATGTCAATTCAGTTTATGAGAACGGAAGGTTCCGTACCATTTTCAGGGAACTGACAGGAAGAATGGAGAATTATGAGCATTGCAATTGACAAGGAACTATGCCAGGGCTGCGGGGCCTGTATCGAGATTTGCCCCGGAAAGCTGATCTATAAAAGCGAAGAAGGCTGGTCCTATATGAAATACCCCAGGGACTGCTGGGGTTGTGCGTCCTGTGTGAAGGAGTGCTCTGCCGGTGCCATCCGGTATTACCTGGGGGCGGACATCGGCGGAAAGGGTGCCTGGCTCACCACCGAAGACCGGGAAGAAGCCATCGACTTTATCATTGTTAACGGTGAGGAACAGCAGGTCATCACCGTCAACCGCAAAGAATCCAACAAATACTAATTTACAGTGGGGACAGGTTCCTGTGTAAATCTTATGTATCCTTTGTATTTACTTTGACTGGGGTCAGGTTTCTCGGCAAATATTATGATAATATGAATTCGTTTTGAGCGACAATTCACCTGAATTACTCAATGCATAAGCAGTAGGGCCAAAGCTACTAGAAAATCATAGTACATTGGGGGACAGGTTCCTATGTAAATATTATGTATCCTTCGTATATACTTTAACCGGGGTCAGGTTCCTCCGTAAAAATTATAGATCGGGCGAAGATTTGATCGGATTGGAAGAGGTTTACGGGCTCAGGTTCTTCTGAAATATTATATATCTTTCGAAAATTGCAAACAGAATTTAATTCCAGCCAGATCTCCGATGATTCGGCGGACTAGCACCAAAGAAGGAGAATAAACCATGCGTGGAAATGGAAAAATCAAGGTAATCCCTCGGGGGGAGCTCATCATAAGAGAATCATACAAAATGCCCTTTGGAAACGGGGAAATATGGTTCGAACAGCTCGATGCCTTATCGGTTCACAGAGATATTGTCCGGGATAAGTTTCTTAAAGACATCGAAATACTGCGTAAGCCTTCATCTCCTGCCTTTGTGGCAGTATGCCTATATGAAACAGATGTAGATGATGAATTGTCCGAATTGATCATTAGAACCCTTTCCAATACAGGCCGAAAGCTTCTAAAAGTTGTTTTTGTGGGAGCGATCAGGAATCTTCAAAAAACGATGCAGCAGATCATACTCCGTTTTCCGGTTCCTTTTTCAATTGCTTTTATGGATGATTATGAGAAGGCTAAATTGTGGCTGATCCCTTCATTATGAAGGCGAAGAAGCATGAGGATAGCTGAAAACAGATGCCAATGTATAAAAAAAGAGCCGAGGGTGCGCAACCCTCGGCTTTGTTGTGCGCGCGGCATGCGCGCGACCTAGACGGTGAAAGTCCGTTACGGGGGTTGATAGCACCAACCGTTAGCCAAAGGCAAGAGTGTCCATCGCAAGGTGGAATCTGGAGGAAGCTGGAGGCAAAGTCCCGGCCTGACGAACAGAAACTTCATATAAGGCATGTGCAAGTCGGATGAGTTTGCAACACAAAACGAAATCCAATGCTATCCGAGGCTTGCGGTGTAAATGGAGCAGGTATATGGGATGAAGGGGCGCGAGCTTACCCGCGGAGGTCTGACCGATACGCTGATTCGCTCAGAATAAGCTGTTATCGCTTTTCATTGCGATGACAGGCATATCACTGAACAGTAACTCCGGGTCGGAGGCTTCAAGAGAAACAAACAGATCTTGATCAGAACGTGTACAATTCTGTCATATTTAATTAAAACCTGTACTTTCGTACAGGTAATAAATTCATGCTTTATTATATAATCATGCCATGAACGTCAGAAAACCATCGTTTTTGAAAAATAACCATATGGTTAAAATGAAGTAAAGCCATTTGCATTCGCCATGACCGATCCAAAATGGGAGGGGTGCCGAATATGTTTAATAATCGTCTGAAACATCTTTTTTCCGTTCTTCTTCTTCTGCTCATCCTTTTCACACAAACTGTTCCTGCAGGCGCAACCGTAAAGGCTTTTAACTACGACACCGGCACCGGCCTGGCCTCAACGGGTTCTATCGAATGCTTTCCCGACAAAGGTAAATGGAACTCCAGGGAACTGTTAAAAATCGTGCCGAATGCAGATGGGGATGAATATCAGCCGGTTGATGCTTCCACAACCTTTCATGTTACCTGGGTCATGGATTTTGACAAAATGGAACAGCAGATAGCAACGGGCTTGAAGTACAGGGTAAAGCTCGAAGTGTACGGCCAGTTCCTCGACTTTGATCAAACCGAGGTATCCGTCGAGTTTTTACTGCGGAAGGAAGATGGTTTGGGTTACAGGACCTTTCATAACTTTAAGAAGGATGTGGACGGCTGGAATGAAATTTACTATGAGGGCTATGTACCTGCCGGAGCCGAGGGCATGCTGCTAAGGCTTCAATCCCACCAGTACAAGGGGGACGCCACCATCTATTTTCGAAACATCTCGGTGGCGCTGATCGATGATACCGCTCCCGTTGTCGAAGGTGTGCTGTACAATTACCGGTACGATCTGAAAGAAAAAGCAGCATTTAAAGATTATTACGGCCTGGACGATAAGGTCACTATGGATGTGGTTTTCAGCGAGCCGGTGTTTGTCAACGACACGGGCTATCTCGCATACGCCCGGGGGTTGGATGCTCAGGGCCGGACACAGCTGGGTGACAGCATAGCTAAAAAATACACCTATGAAACCGGAGCCTTGTCCGATGTTAGAAACAACAACGGAAGAACCCTGAAGGATCAATTTGGCAGCCTCCGCATGCAGTTTACCTATAAAAACGCCGATGGCAGTGTAAAAACAGGCTTTGCCGATCTTATTGACAGGTCGCTTTTAAAGGCCGATCCCACAACGGACCAGTTGAAACGTCTGAAATTTGTCTATACCGTCCGAGCAGGGGATGAGTTCAAGGCTGAAGATATTTCAGACATACAGCTGGTGGGTGGTGTGATCACCGATAATGCCTTCAACCGCTTGTCCGACACGCAGCGGAGGATCTCATCCCAGGCTTCCGGTCAGGCATCGGCGGATGATTTGGCGAAGAAAGACATCTATCACCAATATACGCAAAATTTTAGTGTGGAAACCTCCCCGCCGGTGCTCATAAGCATTAATGGTAACCTGCCTGAGGGAAATGTGGACGGCACTTTAAAGATCTGTTTAAAGTATTCCGAACCCGTCTATTTAATACGTCCTGACATCAGCAAAAGCGATATTCCGGAAGGATATCGGCGGGTTAATCCGAATCTGGTGCTGAACGGGGAGTATATCGTCAGGGCCGAGGACAAATCTCTGGGAAACGAGGCTTATTACTGGGGAGGCGATGGCACATCCCAGCTTGAGTTTATATACAACCTATATCAAGATTATGAGCCAATGGAACGCAGCTTCGATCCCCTTGAGGTTCTTGATTCCATCATGATGTGTAACCCCCCGGGACAAAGATACGAGTTCGGCAGGTCATATATCGCTGATGTGGCAGGAAATGTTGCCCCTCTTGTTCTGACAGAGGGTTCAGAAGGAACCGGTACGGCGGTAAAGCTGTCCGACAGCAAGTATTATGCCCATGAAATGGTGCCCCCCGAGATTAGTATTTCAGCCCGGAAAACCGAAAACGGCTATTCGGTGAAGATGGATGTCACCGATGAAGGCTCAGGGTTGAACTATGACGAGGTAAAATTCGGGATCACCGGGGCGAGGTACAATTACGGCTTCTATAACTTTATTCCCGGAAAGGAATACAGTGCCAAAGAACTGACTGATCTGTTCAATTTGAAGGACATCAGCTGGGGGTCTTACTTTATCAACGTTTCAGCCCAGGATAATGCCGGAAATTATGCCAATAAAAGCATCGAGGTATCCCGTGCCAATTTCGATGTTCAGCCTGCCCGGATCGATAACATCACCGATCAGGGGCATGGAAACTATACCATCAGCATTACCGACGATGGGGGCGGATTCAATATCGCAAGCGTAAGGCAGAAGTGGGTAAGCTCCGGCACAGACCCCGATTTGATCGAATGGGCGCCTGTGAAAAGCTTTAATCCCAATGTTCCGGACAAGGCTGAAATCAATCCGCCGCAGGCTCCGTATATCTGGAAACAGGCCGATTTATACATTGAAACAATCGACAGGGCGGGAAACCGCAGCGTTTTGTCCATTCCCGACGCCTATCAAAAGCCGAAGGAAGGAGCGTTCAGGGTAACCTGGAGCCAGACGGAACAGAACCGGTATACCATCGGTGTCGGATATAATATGAAGGGGGATTGGTATGAGCTTCTCCCTGGTGTATGGTTCTGCATGACGCAGCAGCCTGAAATGCCCCCTGTTGAGGACAGCACCTGGCTGTATAAAAAAGGAG